>JANPHJ010000297.1:0-7073 GCA_031424395.1 Chthoniobacter sp. | reverse complement strand
TCTGCACGAGCACGTCGCGCGCGCCTTCGCGGGTGGGTTTGTCGTTCACGGTCAGCAGCACCGCACGGTCAGCGAGCCCTTGGAACGCCGCCCACGGGTGTTCCTTCACATCTAGCGCGCGGCCATCGACGGCGAGCAGCCAGTCGCCCTCGGCCACCTTCACGCCCGGCTGCCGCAGCGGCGAGCGCGAGGCATCCCACGGCGCGGCTTCGAGGATGTGCGCGATGCGATACGCGCCCTGCTCAAGCGTGAAATCGCACCCGAGATAGCCGACGCCGCGCACCCATGCCTCCTCCACATCGCCGCCGCCGCGGTAGGCGTGCGAGACATTCAGCTCGCCGAGCATTTCGCCGAGCACGTAGTTCACATCCCAGCGCGTGACGGCGTCGCCGAGCAGCTTGCCGTAGCGGTCGCGCATGGCCTTCCAGTCGAGCCCGTGCATGCCGGGGTCGTAGAAAAAGTCCCGCTCGATGCGCCACGCATCGTTGAAAATCTGCCGCCATTCCGCCGCCGGATCCACCGTCACATCGAAGCTGCCGGTGGCCAGCGGTTTGTCCAGCTTCTGCCCGTCGGCCACGTTCACGATGCCCCAGGTGCCGCCCTTTTTAAGCAGCAGCTTTTTGCCGTCAGCGGAAAGTTCCGCGCCGCCGCAATCGTCGAGGATCTGCTTCTCCTCGCGCTTCTCCAGGTCCCAGTATGACAGCGGACTCACACCTCCGCGCGAACCCACGCGCGGCGGCCAGCGGAAGATGACCTTGCCCTGCGCCGCCAGCAGATTGTCGAAGTGCCCGCCGCCCACCGGCAACACCACGCCGCGCGCCTCAAAGCCGTCGAGATCGATCAGCACCGGCTTCGGCTTTTTGTCCTCGGGCTTTTCCTTGGCGGTCACTTTCTCCACCTCCTTCTGGAAATCCTTCACGCTCTCCGCGGAATTGTCCGGCGCTTTGTCGGAGCTTGGCTTGGCCGGCTTGAGCGCCAGTTCGCCTTTCCTTTCCTCGTCCTTTTTTGGCTCCTCTTTTTTCTCCTCAGGCTTCGGTTCCGACGCCGGTTTTTCGTCTTTCTTTTCCGGCGCAGGCGCATCCATTTTCACCGGCTCCTCGTCATCGCGCGGAGCGAGCGGCGAGGCCGTGTCCTTGCGCAGCGGCACGGCCACGAGCGATTCGCCATTCGTGTAAATCCAGGTGTTGTCCGACTCGCTGTAGAGCGGCTCAAAGATGCGCTTTGAGCGGTAGTAGAGGTATTTCCCCTCCGGGTCGAAGACCGGCAGGTCGTCGTTGAAAAACCCGCTCGTCACCTGCTGCCGCTTCTTCTCCTGCGTGTCGTAGAGGATGATGGCGCGCTGGTCATTTTCCTGGTCGCGCTCGTAGGCGATCCAGCGGCTGTCCGCGCTCCACATCACGCGGAAACGCTCGAGCTCGCCTTGGTAAAACGCGAGCGCCTTGTCGATGACCGCAGTCTGCTTCGTCGCCACGTCATGCAGATGCACGCGCATGGCGCTGTCGATGAAGACGATCTTTTTCGCGTCCGGCGACCACTGCGGCGAGTAGCGCCAGCCCGCGCCGAGCTGCGTCTGCACCTGCTCCGCGCCCTTGCCGTCGGCGGGCCGCAGCGTCAGCTCGTACTCGCCGGTGCGGTCGGAGAAATAGGCGATCCATTTCCCGTCCGGCGACCATGCGGGATAGCGCTCCGCCACGCCGCTCGACTCCGTGAGATTGCGCACGATGCCATGCTCCGCGGGCACACTGAAAATCTCCCCGCGCGCCTCGAACAGCGCCCGCTTCCCCGTGGGCGACAGCGCCGAGTCGCGCGTGAAATTCGTCACATTGATCGTCCGCGGGCGCAGCGTCGCGCGGTCGGTGATGACGGTGATCTGCACCTCGCGCACCTGCCCGCTGGCGAGGTCGAGCAGATGCAGCCGCCCGCCATTTTCAAACACAATCTCGTCCGGCCCGATGCTCGGGAAATGCACGTCCGCATCCGAGAACCGCGTGACCTGCCGCGTCTGCTTCGTTGTCGTGTCGTAGGCCCAGAGGTTCGCGCGCTCCTGTCCGTCGCGGTCGGAGAGATAGTAGAGCGTCGCGCCGTGCCACATGGGCTGCGAGTCGTTGGCGTCGTTGTGCGTCACATTCTCCGCGGTCTTTTTCTCCAGGTCGAAAAGCCAGACGTCCGGGGCCATGCCGCCGCGGTAGCGCTTCCACGTCGCGAAATCGGTCGAGATCGGCGTGTAGGCGAGCAGCTTTCCGTCCGGCGAAATCGCGCCGAATTCGCCGTACGGCACCGGCAGTTTTTCCGGCAGCCCGCCGCCTGCGGAGACTTTGAAAAGCTGCGCCGCGCGATCCGTAAAGCCCGTCATGTGCGACGCGAAAAGCAGCGCCTGCCCGTCGGGATACCAGCCGAGCAACCGGTCATTCGCGCCGTGGTGCGTGATGCGCCGCGGCTCACCGCCGCGCGCCGGCATCACGTACACATCGCCGTTGCCGTCGTAATTGCCGCTGAAGGCGAGCTGCGTGCCGTCCGGCGAAAACCGCGGGAACGACTCCGCCCCGCGCGGCGTGCTCAGCCGCACCGCCGCGCCGCCCGCCTTCGGCGCGATCCAGATGTCGCCCGCATAGACAAAGGCGATCTGCGTTTTGGAAACGGCGGGCATCTGCATCATCCGCGCGTCGATGTGGACATCATCGGCGAGCAGGGTGGTGGCGAGGGCGCAGGCGAGCAGCGGGAGGAGGGGCTTCATGGGTGGGTTGGGTTTTCGCGAAAGCGAGCGCGGAGACTACCGTCAAAGCGCGCGCCGAGCGCAGCAAAAAAAACCGCGCCAACCTATGACGCCCGGCTCCGCGCGGCGCTTCGCTCCCGCGCTCTCCCGCGCCTACTTCGCCGCCAGCGCGTCCTGGATAGCCTTGGTTAGCTCCGGCGAATCCGGCGTCACCTTCGAGTCGAACCGCGCGATGATCTTCCCGTCACGGCCGATCAGGAATTTTCCGAAGTTCCATTTCACCGGGCCGGGCACCGGCGACTCCGCGCCGGTCAGCGCGGCGTAGAGCGGGTGCTGCTCGTCGCCTTTCACATGCAGCTTGTCGAACAGCGGGAACGTCACGTCGAACTTCGCGGAGCAGAACTCTTTGATGTCCGCCAGCGTCCCCGGCTCCTGCGCGCCGAAATCGTTGCACGGAAAGCCAAGCACCATCAGCCCTTGGTCCTTGTATTTGCGCCACACCGCCTCGAGCCCCGCGTACTGCGGCGTGAAGCCGCACTTCGACGCCACATTCACGATCAGCAGCGGCTTGCCGGCGTAGGTTTTGAGCGTGGCGTCCTTGCCGTCGATGTCCTTCAGCGGGATGGCGTAAATTTTAGCGTCGTCGGCAAAAGCGGAGGCGGCCATGAGCAGGAGGGTGCAGGTGGTGAGGAGTGAGCGGAGGGTTTTCATAAAAGCGGCGGGCGCGGCGGCGGTCAGCGCGCGCCGGTCGGGCCGGCAGCGTTGGTCGCTTCGCGGAGCGAGGCGGACGACCACGAGTGAAACTTCATCGTGTCCTGCTTCTGCGGCCCCACTTTCGCCGTCGGCGCATCCGGCAGACCGGCGGAAAGGATGCTGCCTTTCAGCGCCTGCGCCGCGCCGGGATCGCCCGGCGTCAGCCCCGGCCCGCTCGCGATCTCGCTGAGCGGCGCGCCTTTCGCCGGCTTGGTATTCGAGGCGAGGCGCATGGGCGCTTCCGCCGTTTTCGCCGCGGGGCCAACGCTCGCGATGATCACCGGCGGCGGCTGCTCCACGTATTTGCGCAGCTTCGGCAGCTTCTCCGCGATGATGTTCACCGGCGTCCCCAGCGGGATGCCGGCAAACAGGTCGATGACATCGCTCGAGCGCATGCGGATGCAGCCCCAGCTCACCGGCTGGCCCAGCCGCTTTTCCTCGGTCGTGCCGTGGATGTAAATGCCGCGCGCCTTGGCGTTGCGGTTCTGCTCGTCCTGCCCGTCCAGCCACAGGATGCGCGTGACGATGGGGTCGCGGCCCGCCGCATTCACCGCCAGCACCTCGCTCGTCGCCGCGCGGTGTTTGATCACCGTGCCGCTGGCAAAATCGTCGCCCACCTTGTCGCACACCTTGAGGTGCCCGAGCGGCGTCTTGTAGCTGCCAAAGGAATCGCCGAGGCCGAACTTCGAGGTCGAGATGGGATACTTGCGGATGACCCCGCCCTCGCGCAGGACCACCAGCCGCTGCTCCGCCACGCTGATCACGACCTCCAGCGGCTGCGGCGTGATTTCGTCGGCCCAGGCGCTCGCGGCAGCGAGCCCCGCGCAGACGACGGCAATGAATTTCGAGCGGATGATTTTTGGCAGCACGGGCGCAGACTGAACTGCATGCGCCGCCGCGTGGCAATGCCGGAGTGCGCCGCGCGCACAATGTTTTATGACCCCGGCCCCGGCGCCAGCGCGCAGCGGAAGCCAAAGATCACATCGCGCTCCGAGCGGTCCACCACATTGCGGTACGACGCGCGCAGCTCGCCCGGCGCCGCCGTGCCCCACGAGCCGCCGCGCAGCACGCCCCAGTCGTGCGCGCCGGTCGCGCCGCCGTTGTAGCTGTCGTGGCACCATTGCCAGACATTGCCGCTCATGTCGAAAAGGCCCGCGCGATTCGCCGCGAAGCTGCCCACCGGCGAGGTCTGCGGGAAGCCGTCGCGATAGCCAGGGATGGCCGCGCCGCGCCGCGTCGGGCCGTCCGCGAAATTGCCCGCGCCCAGCGGCGGCGGCCACGCCTTGCCCCAAGGGAAGTCGCGGATTTTTCCGTCGCGCTGTTCCGGCGTCGCGCCGCCCTCGTCGGGCAGGCCCGCCGCGGCGCTCCATTCCTGGTCGGTCGGCAGGCGGTAGCGCTGGCCGTCTTCGAGCTGGCCGGCGGCGAGCTCTTTCGCGGTCAGCCAGTCGCAAAAAGCCGTCGCATCCTCCCAGCTCACCCGCACCACGGGATGCGTGCCGTCCTGCGCAAAATCCGCCGCCGGCCGCGCCCGCGCCTTGTCCGCGCAAAAGGCCTCATAATCCCGCACCCGCACCGGCCACACGCCCACGAGCACCTCACCGACCGGCACGAACTTCATGCCCAGGCCGTTCTCCCACGGCAGCCCGCGCAACGGTCCCGCGCGCTTGGCGAAACGCGCCGGCAGAAACGTCTGCCCGTCCGGCTGCACCGTGCCGCTGACCTCCACGTTTTTGAAACCCGCCAGCCGCAGCTCATACTGCACCCTGCCCGGTTCGAGCTCCTCGATGAGCAGCGGCGTGCGGCCCAACTCGGTGCCGTTCGCGAGCACCGTCGCGCCGCCCGGCGAGCTCGTGATCTTCACGCTGCCGCCGGGAAAATCGAACGCCGCCTCGCCTTCCTTAGCGCGCTCCGCGGTCACGGTGCGCTTTTGCTCCGGCCAGGTGCGGTACTTCGCCGTGATCTCGTGCGCTCCTTCCGCCAGCGCGAGTTCCACCGGCGCGATGCCGGCGGGTTTCCCGTCGGCCAAAATCTCCGCGCCCGGCGGCGTGCTCGTGACCGCGATTTTCCCCGACGCAAACTCCAGCTCCGCCGCCGCTGTTTCGCCGCGCCGGACTTCCAGCGGCGCGGTCCGCTCCCGCCCGTCGAGCCGCATCCGCACCTGGTATTCGCCCGTCGGCAAATCCGCGAGCACCGCTGGCGTAGTCCCCGTTTTCACCACCGCATCGCCCTGCCGCAGCTCGTACGCCGCGCCTGCCGGCAGCGAAGAAATTTCCGCCGCGCCCAGCCCGCGCGTGAGCCGCAGCTTCGCCGGATGCGCCTCGGCCTTAGAGGCGACGTCAAATTTCACATCCACCGGCTCGTAGCCTTTCAGCATGACGTGGGCGGAGTGCGCCCCCACGGTCAGCTCGCCAAACTGCGCGGGCGCAGGCCGCAGCTTGCCCTCCACCACCACCATCGCCCCCGGCGGCTCCGTCTCGATGAGCACCGACCCGCGCTGCGCCCCGACCGCCGCGAAATGCCAGCCCGCACCCGCCAGTGCCGCCAGCGCGCCGACTCCCGCCAGCACCGGCCACCGCCGCCGCACCCGCGCCGCCAGCGGACGCCCGTCGCGCAGCCGGACGAGGTCATCGTGCAGCTCCTCGGCGTTTGCATAGCGCGCCGCGGGATCATGCGCGCAGGCCCGCAGCAGCACCGCGTTGAACTGCATCAGCATGGCCTTGTCCGGCAGTTCGGCCAGGCGCGTATTCACCGCGGGAAAATCCATCCGGTCTTTCCCCATCGCGATTTCGTAAAGCACTTTGCCGAGGCTGTAGAGGTCCGCCTGCGCGCTGCCGTGCCCCTCCGGCGGCACGTAGCCCTCGGTGCCGACAAACGAATCGCGCCCGCTCGCCGCGACCAGCCCGATGTCCGCGATCTTCGGCACGCCGCCGACGAAAATGATATTGGCCGGCTTGATGTCGCGATGCACCAGCCCCTGCGCGTGCAAGGCCCCAAGCGCCCGCGAGAGCGACAGCCCGATGGTCACGCACTCATCCGCCAGCAGCCGCGAGCGGCGCGACAGCTCGCTCTTCAGCGTCTTCGGCACGTAGCGCGCGGGGTCGATTTTTCCGCAGCCGAGATGGTCGTCCGCCAGCTCCATGACGTAGTAGAAAAAGTGCCCGCCCTCGTCGCGCCCGACGTGCAGAATATCGACGAAGCCCGCATCGTCCCGCGAGATCGGCTCGAACTTTGAGATGCCCTCGAACTCGCGCTGAAACGCCCGGTCGCTCTCAAACGTCCGCCGGTCCACAATCTTCACCGCCCGCCACGTCCCCGTCAGCGACCGCGCCAGCCAGATTTCCCCGTACGACCCGCGCCCGATGGCCCGGATCATTTCATGATTCGGGATCTTCGGCGCGCGGGATTTCGTCTCAGTTTCAGACATGCCGCCGCGGAGCGTATCGCCTTCGCTCCGTAGGCACAAACGGGGAGTTTCTGCGGGAGGAAGCAGCTTGAGCCTGAACCCAAAGCGACGCGGTTTGAAACATGAAGGTCTTTGATCACCGCAGAGGCGCAGAGGACGCAGAGATTCGCAGAGTTTTACTTTTTCCCTCTGCGAATCTCTGCG
>JANPHJ010000296.1:0-12813 GCA_031424395.1 Chthoniobacter sp. | reverse complement strand
GATGCACTCGTGGGCGACAAGGCCGTGCGCGCCTTTGAAGAGCACGGGGAAAAACGGGTCGAGCCGGCGGGCCATGTAGTTGGCATTGAGGATGGCGTGGCGCGTAGCTTCGGTGAGGCCTTCGCCGCCCATCATGCGGATGTACATCCACGGGATCGTGAGGATGCTGGCGCTGCTGAACGGCGCGGCGGAGATGGAGCCGGTCCGCGCGTCCGGGCCGCGGCGCTCGACGGCGGAGAGATACGGGACGAGGTGCGCGGCGACGCCGATGGGCCCCATGCCGGGCCCTCCGCCGCCGTGCGGGATGCAAAAGGTTTTGTGCAGATTGAGATGGCAAACATCCGCGCCGATGCGGCCGGGCGAGGTGAGTCCGACCTGCGCGTTCATGTTTGCGCCGTCCATATAAACCTGCCCGCCGCGCGCGTGGATGAGGTCGCAGATGTCGACGATGGTCTCCTCGAAAACGCCGTGCGTGCTCGGATACGTGACCATGAGCGCGGCGAGCTGCGCCTGGTGTTCATCAGCCTTCGCGAGGAGGTCGTCGAGGTCGATGTCGCCGTCGTCGAGGCAGCGGACGGTGACCACTTTCATCCCGGCCATCACGGCGCTCGCGGGGTTGGTGCCGTGCGCGCTGGTGGGGATGAGGCAGATGTCGCGGTGTCCTTCGCCGCGCGATTCGTGGAATTTGCGGATGACCAGCAGGCCCGCGTATTCGCCCTGCGAGCCGGCGTTTGGCTCCAGCGAAACGCCCGCGAAGCCGGTGATTTCGGCGAGCCATTTTTCGAGCTGCACGCACAGCATGCGGTAGCCGGCGGTCTGCTCGGCGGGCGCGAAAGGATGCAGTTTGCCGAACTCGGGCCACGTCACCGGCAGCATCTCGCTGGTTGCGTTCAGCTTCATGGTGCAGGAGCCGAGCGGGATCATGCTCGTGGTGAGCGAAAGGTCTTTCGCCTCCAGCCGCCGGATGTAGCGGAGCATTTCGTGCTCGGTGTGGTGGGTGTTGAAAACGGGATGGGTGAGAAAGTCGGAGGTCCGGTTTTCGATGGCGGAGATTGGGCTTTCGATTTCGGCGGCGAGCGAGGCGGCGTCGAAGTCGAGCGGGGTGTCTTCGTCGGCGAGGATGCTGTCGTTGAAAACGGTGAAGAGCGGGGTGAGGTCGTCGGTCGTTTCATCGAGCGCGATGAGGATCGAATCGCTGCCGTAGGCGCGGAGATTGATGCCGGTCTGGCGCGCGGTTTCGAGGATCTCGGCGCGGCGGCTGGGCTCGGCACTGACGCAGACGGTGTCGAAGAAAGGCGCGTCGCTCACGGGGTAGCCCAGGCGGTCGAGGCCCTCGGCGAGCAGGGCGGCGTGGAGATGCACGCGGCGGGCAATTTCCTTCAGCCCCTCGGGGCCGTGATAGACCGCGTACATCGACGCCATGACGGCGAGCAGCACTTGCGCGGTGCAGATGTTCGAGGTCGCCTTGT
This sequence comes from Chthoniobacter sp., assembly GCA_031424395.1. Taxonomy (GTDB): domain Bacteria; phylum Verrucomicrobiota; class Verrucomicrobiia; order Chthoniobacterales; family Chthoniobacteraceae; genus Chthoniobacter. Next base: position 11,344 of record JANPHJ010000296.1, on the reverse strand, counting down.
CGCGGCGGATGTGCTGCTCGCGCGTCTGGAGAGAAAGGCGGTAGCCGGGCCGGCCGTGGGCGTCTTTGCTCACGCCAACGAGGCGGCCGGGCATCAGTCTTTTGTAGGCGTCTTTCACCGCCATGTAGGCCGCGTGCGGGCCGCCGAAACCAAGCGGCACGCCGAAACGCTGCGTGGAGCCCACGGCGATGTCCGCGCCGAATTCCCCCGGCGGCCGCAGCAGCGTGAGCGCGAGGATGTCCGCCGCGACGATGGCCAGCGCGCCCGCCGCGTGCGCCTGCGCGATGAAGGGCGCGTAGTCGCAAATCGCGCCGGTCGTGTCGGGATATTGCAGCAGCACGGCGAAAGTTTTCTCCGCGAAATCATAGGCCGCTTCGTCGCCGACGATCACCTTGATGCCGAGCGGCTCGGCGCGCGTCTGCACCACGGCGATGGTCTGCGGATGGCAGCGCTCGCTGACGAAAATCACCTTCGCCGCGGCGTCCCGGCTGACCGCGTGGGCGATGTGCATGCCCTCGGCGGCGGCGGTGGCTTCGTCGAGCAGCGAGGCATTGGCGATGTCGAGCGCGGTGAGGTCGCAGACCATTTGCTGGAAGTTCACCAGCGCCTCCATGCGGCCCTGCGAAATCTCCGCCTGATACGGCGTGTAGGCCGTGTACCAGCCGGGGTTTTCGAGGATGTTGCGCTGGATCACCGGCGGTGTGATGCAGTCGCTGTAGCCCTGGCCGAGGTAATTTTTGAAGACCTGGTTCTTCCCCGCGATGGCGCGGAGCTCGGCCAGCGACTCGTGCTCGCCGCGTCCGGCAGGCAGCTCCATCGGGGCAGCGAGGCGGATTTTCGCCGGCACGGCGGCGTCGATGAGCGCGCCCATCGTCGGCAGGTCGAGCGTCGCCAGCATCTCGGCGACTTCGCTGTCGTTCGAGCCGAGATGGCGGCGGGGAAAGGTGTCGCAGGGCGCGAGGAGCGAGGTTTCGAGCGGGGCCGCGGCGGGCGGCGCAGAGAGCGTATCGTGCATCGCGGGAGGCTAGGAATGAAGGCGCGGGAAGCAAGCGCGGATTGGGCGGTCTTTGCGCTTCCGGCGCGGTTGGCATTGTGGTTCAAGTCTTCCCCGCCATGAGCCAGTCCCCGACCGCCGACCCCAGCCTGCTGCTCGACGCCACGCGCCCGCATTTCACCCTCTGGGGCACCCGCGGCTCCACCCCGGTGCCGGGGGCGCGCTTCCTCCGCGCGGGCGGCAATACCTCCTGCATGTCCATCGAGGCCGGCGGTGAGCATTTCATCTTCGACGCCGGCACCGGCATCCGCGAACTCGGCCTCGAGCTGCTCGCCGCGCCCCCGCGCCGCGTGCATCTCTTCATCACCCACACGCACTGGGACCACATCCAGGGCTTCCCGTTTTTCGCGCCCGCCTACCAGCCCGGCTTCGAGGTCGTGATCTATGGCGCGGAGGGCTTTGGCAAAGATCTCAAATCCGTCTTCAGCGGCCAGCTCGACCGCGAGTATTTTCCCGTGCAGATGGAGGACATGCAGGGGCGTTTGCAGTTTCGCCAACTGACCGCCAGCCCGATGTCCGTCGGTCCGGCAAAAGTGTCGTGGGAATTCGCGCAGCACCCCGGTGCCACCGTCGGCTACAAGATCGAGATTGAGGGAAAAAAGATCGCCTGGGTGCCCGACAACGAGTTTCTCCAAGGCTACACCGGCCCGCCCGAGGAGATCACCCGCCGGCATCCGCTGGCGCTGCCCTACGCCGGGATGATCGACTTCCTGACCGACGCCGACATCGTCATCCACGAGGCCCAGTACCCGCCCGCCGAGTACGCCGGAAAAGTGCGCTGGGGCCACAGCTCCGTGGCCAATGCCTGCGTGCTGATGAAGCTGGCCGGCGTGCGCCGCTGGGTCGTCACCCACCACGACCCGATGCACGACGACGCCTTTCTCGAAACCAAGCTCAACCTCACCCGCCAGATCCTCGCGCAAATCGGCCACCCCATTCACGTCAGCCACGGCTACGACGGGCGGACGGAGTTTTTCTGAGCTGCCGCGGCCACAGAATCCCCGCTTTTCACCGCGCAAAACTGTGCCATCCTCCCGGCCCGTGAAAAATCCCGAAACCCCCGCCCCCAAACCCAGCTCGCGCTCCTACGTGCCGCGCATCGTCGATCCGCTCGCGCCGGTGCCGGAGGGTGAGGAGAAATTCCTGCCGCGTTATGTCGAGGTGCCCGCCCTGCGCGAGCACGGCTTTGGCCGGCGCAATCTCGTGTGGGGCGTGGTCACGCTCGCGCTCGCGCTCGCACTGCTCGTCGCCGCCGTCGTGCTCACGGGGCAAAAGGCCGTGCTCTCGCTGGCCGCGTGCCTCGTCACCTTCGCCGCGCTTTTCGTCCTCGCGCGGCTGCACATCTTCCGGCAGCGCAATGGCGGCTTCCTCGCCGTCGCCCTCGTCGTCCTGCTCGGCGCCGCCGTAGCGCTTATCGACCGGGGCTACGAGCTGCTGGCCGGAATCGCCGCGCCGCCGGCCGGCGTGGCGGCGCACTCCGTCGAGACCGAGCCGCCGCTGCTCATGCAGGCCTTTGCGCTCACCAAGCCGGACGGCACCCAGCCGCAGGTGAAAGTGCTGAAAGACTCGCGCGTGCTCATCGCGGAAAAGCCCTACATCATCAAGGCGGGCGACGTTTTCCCGCTGCTCGAGGCCAAGGCCGGCGAGGCGACCTTTGCCGTGCGCGACCTGCACGTTTCGCTGCCCATGCTGGTGGTGGAAATCCTCGGCGGCAAACCCGCGAAGGATGTGAGTGTGAAGGACGTGAACGCGAAGGAGACGAAGGAATCCGCCATGCTCGCCGCGCTCGCCGCGGTCAAGGCGGAGGCCGCGAATGCGGCGGAGGCCCCCCGAGGCGAGCCCGCCAGCACCGCCGCGCGGCCCGCGCCGGAAGCGCCAAAAGCCGAGGCCGCGCCGGCCACCGACCTCCTCGCCATCACCCGCAGCGCGCAAATGGAGGCCATGCGCCGCTACCCCGCGCTGAAGATCAAAGACTCCGTGGAAAACGAAGTCTTCGTCACCACCTACCGGCAGCTCAAGGACAGCGGCAACGCCGACTTTTTTGCCAACCCCGAATGGCCGCTCGAACTCGCCGAAAAACTTGCCCAGCAAAACGGCTGGTCCCGCGGCGACCGCCCCGAACCCGCGCCCGTGCTCGATCCGCCCAGCGATCTCGCCCCGCCCGAGCCGCCCGCAGCGCCCATGGACAAAGCCGCGTCCCGCCTGCCGCAGCAGCTCCCGCCCAGCGACGACGAGCCGCCGCAAATCCCGCGCGCCAAGCGGCGCTAGGATGTCCGTGATCGTCGGCATCGACCTCGGCACCACGAACTCGCTTATCGGCGCGATGGACGCGGGCTTTCCCATCCTCCTCGCCGATGCCGACGGCGCGCGCCTCACGCCCTCGGTCGTGCATTTTCCCCAAAGCGGCGAGCCGCTAGTCGGCCGCGCCGCCGCGCGCATGCGGGCGCTCGACCCCACAGCGACGGTCTATTCCGCCAAGCGTTTCATCGGTCGCCGCGTCGGCGAAGCGGCGGATGATGTGAGCTTCACGCTCGCCGGCGAGCGCGGTGCGCCGGTGCGCGTGCGGGTGCGCGAGCGGGAGTTTTCGCCGGAGGAAATCGCCGCGCTCGTCTTGAAAAAACTGCGCGCCGACGTCGAGCGCGCGCTCGGCTGCGCGGTCACGCGCGCCGTCATCACCGTCCCCGCGTATTTCAACGACGCCCAGCGCCAGGCCACCAAAGCCGCGGGCGAACTCGCCGGCTTCACCGTCGAGCGCATCGTCAGCGAGCCCACCGCCGCCGCGCTCGCCTACGGTCTCGACAAACTCGGCGACCGTTCAAAGATCGCCGTTTTCGACCTCGGCGGCGGCACCTTTGACATCTCGCTCCTCGAACTCAGCGCGGGCGTCTTCCAAGTCCTCGCCACCAGCGGCAACACCCGCCTCGGCGGCGACGACATCGACGCGGCACTCATGGCCGATTGCCGGTTGCCGATTGCGGATTTGCCGCAGGCCGCGGACGCGCGGCTGCGCGAAGCCGTCATCGCGGCGAAGCATCGCCTGTCATTTGAAGACGAGGCGCGGATGGAGCTGCCCTTCCTGGTGGGCGCGGAAAGTTTCACCCGCACGCTCACCCGGACGGAGCTGGAGCGCATCGCGCAGCCCATCGTGGAAACGACCCGCGCCCACTGCCTGCGCGCTCTCCAGGACGCGAAACTCACGCCCGCCGACCTCGACGACGTCATCCTCGTCGGCGGCCAGACGCGCATGCCGCTGGTGCGCGAATTGGTGCGCGAGATTTTCCAACGCGAACCGAATGTCTCGCAAAATCCCGACGAAGCCGTGGCGCTCGGCGCGACCATCCAGGCGGGCATCCTCAGCGGCGCGGTGCAGAACGTCGTGCTGCTCGACGTGACCCCGCTCTCCCTCGGCATCGAGACTTTCGGCGGGCTGATGAACGTCATCATCCCGCGCAACTCCACCATTCCGATCAAAGCCGGCGAGCTTTTCACCAACGCCGTGGCCGGCCAAAGCGCCATGCAAATCACCGTCCTGCAAGGCGAGCGCGAGCTGGCTCGCGACAACTGGCGGCTCGGCGAGTTCGAGCTGGAATTCGAGCGCGCGCCGAAAGGGCAGGCGCGGGTCGGCGTGCAGTTTGAGATCGACGCCAACGGCATCCTGCACGTCCTCGCGCGCGATACGAAAACCGGTACGCAGAAAACCGTCGCCATGACCAGCGCCGTGGACGTCTCCGACGAGGCCGTGGAAAAGATGCTCGAAGAATCTCTGGAGCACGCCTTCGAGGACATGAGCGACCGCGTCTTCGTGGAAGCGAAACTGAAGTCCAACGAACTGCTGCCCGCCGTCCGCCAAGCACTCGTCCAGGCCGGCGATGAGCTAAGCGCCGATGAGCGCACGCTCATCGCCCAGCGCGTAGCGGAAGTGGAAAGCGCCATTGCTGCCGGCGCCGGTCAACCGCTCAAGCGCGCCAACACTGCGCTCGACGAAGCGACCCAGCGCCTCGCCACGATCCTTATCGAACGCGCCATGCGCGCGTAGTTGCTCCGCGGAGCACACGCATCCCGCGTGTTGGTTTCGGCGTCCTCTCCGAAACGAACTTTGCGGGGTGTGTTCTGCCGCGGCGGAGCCTCTTGCCCGTGCCGACGCGACCACTCGCGCAAGAGCTCCACACCCGCAGACGCACCCCGCGAAAGTTCGCGAAGGCGAGACGCCTTCGCCAACACGCGGGACGCGTGTGCTCCCGGCAGCTTTTCGCGCGCAAAAAAAACCTCCGCCCGAAATCATCAGGCGGAGGTTTTGAAAAAAACTGCAGCGGTGGAAAACTACTTCGGCGCGGGTGCCGGCTTGATTGCGTCTTTCACCGAATCGGCGGCTTTGACCCCGGTGTCCTTCGTCACTTCGTCGGCCTTTTTGCCGGCGTCTTTCGCGCCTTTGGCTTTGTCTTCCTTCGCCTCGATGCTCTTCGCCGTCATCGCATACTCGATAGTCACTTTCGTGCCGACCTTTAGTTCGCCGGTGACTTTGGTGTCCGCGATGCGGGCGATTTCAAATTTCTCTTTGCCTTTCATCACGACGATTTTCGCGTCGGTGACTTCGACGATCGGGCCGGTGACCTGGTACGAATCGGGGCTCGCAGCGAGGGCGAAGGCGCTGAGGCTGAGGGCGGCGGTGAGGGTGAGGAGGAGGTTTTTGTTCATAGGATTTGGAGTGGTGGAAAAGGGCTTAGCCGCGCCGCCCAGCGGACGCAAGCCCCGAGCGCGGCCGCTTATTTCGCGAGCAGCTCGCGCAGTTTCGCCACCTCGTTGGTGGGCTGCTGGCAGGCGAAGTTCTTGCACACGTAGGCCGCCGGCCTGTCCTGCACCATGCGGACGGTCTTCACGAATTCCAGCCGCTCGCCCAGCCACTGCTGGCCTGCGCCGCCGTCGGCGAGGAGCAGGAGCGTATTGGGGAGAAAATGCGCGTGCGCTTCGCGCAGCAGCGCGCGCGTCGTGGCATCGTCGCGCGGGCCGGCGATGACGATCTGGCGCGGCTCGGCGAGCGAGGCGTCGAGCGCCACGAGCATTTGCGGCAGCGCCGTAGGCGTCTTCGTGAGCTGCTCGGCAAAGGCGGCGAGGGTCTTCGCGGCGCGTTCGTGGAAGTCCTTGCTGTCGGTGAGATGCGCGAGGCGCTGGAGGTTCAGCGCGGCTACGGAATTCGGCGACGGCTCCGCCCCGTCGTAGTCCTCCTTCATGCGCAGCAGGATGTTCGGCGCATCCTTTTGCACGCCAAAATAACCGCCGTGCTCGGCGTCGCCAAACAGCGCGTCCTGCTTCGCCTGCAACTCCAGCGCCCATTGCAGCCAGCCCGTGTCGAAGTCCGCCTCGTACAAATCGAGCAGCCCCTGGATCAGCGCGGCGTAGTCGTCGCAGAAGCCCGCGACATTGCTTGCGCCCTGCCGGTAGCTGCGCAGGAGCGCGCCGTCTTTCCACAGTTCGGCGCGGATGAACTGCGCGGCTTTCTGCGCGGCGGCGAGATACGCCGGATCGTCCAGCACCTGCGCGGCGCGGGCGAAAGCGGAGATCATCATCCCGTTCCAGGCGGTGATGATTTTGTCATCGAGATGCGGGCGCGGGCGCTTGCCGCGCAGCTCGAAAAGTTTCTTCCGCGAGTCGGCGAGCGAGGCGACGATTTCCGCCTCGGGCTTTTGGAAAGCCTTCGCCGCGTCCGCGAGCGTGAGCCGCTGGATGAGGATGTTCGCGCCCTTGAACTCGCCCATCGGATCGCTGCCTGCGGGCGCGTTGCCCTCGGCTTCGACGCCATACACGCGGTTGAAAATCTTCGCCGCGTCCTCGCCGAGCGCCGCGCCGATGTCCGCCTTTTTCCAAACGTAAAACGCGCCCTCGGCGTGCTCCGGTCTGCCCTGCTCGATGATGCTGTCCGCGTCCTCGGCGGAGTAGCAGCCGCCGGCCTTGTCGGTCATGTCGCGGCGGACGTAATCGAGGATGTCGCGCGCCACTTTCTCGTCCGCGGGATCGTGCGTGATTTGAAAAGCCTCGAGGTACGAGCAGGCGAGCTGCGCCTGGTCGTAGAGCATTTTTTCGAAGTGCGGGACGTGCCAGAACTTGTCCACCGAGTAGCGGTGAAAACCGCCGCCGAGATGATCGTGCATGCCGCCCTCGGCCATCTTGCGCAGCGTGTGCAGCGTCACCGCGAGCGCGGCCTTGCCGTCCTTGGATTCTGCGCCTTCGCGGGCATACATGCGGAGGAGAAAGTTCAGCGCGACTGGCCGCGGAAATTTCGGTGCACCACCGAAGCCGCCGTATTCCTCATCGAAGGTTTGGGTGAGCTGCTTGAAACCTGCGGCCAGCGCCTCCTTGCCGGCGGCCGCGCTTTTCGCCGCGCCCGCGGCGGTGTATTCGCCGAGTGCTTTCATCGCGCCGGTGGCGGCCTCAACGACATGCTCGCGGTCGTTTTTCCAAGCATCCGCGAGGCGCTGGAGCACGGTCGGAAAGCCGGGCCGGCCGCCGCGGTCATCCGGCGGAAAGTAGGTGCCGCCGAAGAACGGCTGAAGGTCGGGCGTAAGGAAGACGCTCATCGGCCAGCCGCCGCCGCCGGTGGTCGCCTGCACGTAGGTCATATAGACGCGGTCCACGTCGGGCCGCTCCTCGCGGTCCACTTTCACGCAGACAAAAAGATCGTTCATCAGCTTGGCGATTTTTTCGTTTTCAAACGACTCATGGGCCATGACGTGACACCAGTGGCAGGTCGAGTAGCCGACGGAGAGGAAGATGGGTTTGCCCTCCGCCTTGGCCTTGGCAAACGCCTCCGGGCCCCACGCATACCAGTCCACCGGGTTGTGCTGATGCTGGAGCAGGTAAGGCGATTTTTCCTGCGCGAGACGGTTGGTGAAAGTGGTGGTTGTCACGGTGGCGGTGGGTTCGGCGGCTAGGCAGGCGAGCGCGGGGGCGAGGAAAAGCGCAGCGCTTTTTCCCCGCAGAAAGTGTGGCAGGAACGGCATTGCGGCGGGCGGTACGTGGCGCCTACTTGCCGTCGAGCCGCTTGAGGATGGCGGCTTCCATCGAGTTGATGCGCTCGTCGAGCGTGCCGTCGATCTTTCGCATCTTGCTGAAGAGCGCCTTGTTGTAGGCGCGCTGGGCGCTGCGGGTGTCCTCGTCGGAGACTGCTCCGTCGGCCTTGGCCTTGAGTTCCTGCACTTCGGGGTCGGTCGAGGCTTTGGCTTTGGCCTGGTCAAAGCGGAACTTTTCTTTCGCCTCGGGATCGGCATACGGCGGCGGCTCCACCCCGTCTTTGGCCGCGGTCGCCGGGGTGCCTTTGCCTTTGCGCGGCTTCTTGATGGGCGCGGCTGCTTCCACGGCGGGCGGCTCCGGTTTCTCGGGCGCGGGCTTCACGGTTTCGGCTTTGGCCTCCGCCGGCTCAGGGTCAGCAGGGTTCGTTTTCGGCTTCGTTTTTTTCGCCCGCGCCGTGGCCGTGGCCGGGTTGTTTTCGGCGTCTGACGATTTTTTCACAGCCTTCGGTTTGGGCGCGGTCCGGGCGCGCGGTTTGGGTGTTGGCGGCTCCGGGGCAGCGGCGGCCGTCTTGGGCGGCGGCATGGGTTGGATGATGACGCGCGGCCCCTTCTCCCGTGACCCGAAGAGGCGCTGCATGATGCCCGGCGATTTCGGCTCAGCCGTGGCGGCGGGTGCCGGCGTCGGGACGAAGGCGGGCTTTTCCGGTGCGGATTTCGGCGCGGCGTCTTGGGCGGACGCGGCCGCGCAGATGCCGAGCAGCGCGAGGAAAACGAGAAGGGATTTGTGCATAGGTCGGTGGGCTGACGAGGGGAGGGACATTGGGGAAAAATTCGCCGAGCGCAAGCCCGCAGGCGCACCGAATTCTCGACACGCCGCCCGCGCGTCCGTTAATTCCCGCGCCATCGTGCAAGCCGCCCGCCCCTCCACCATCGCGCACCGCACTTGGGCGGAGATCGACCTCAGCGCGCTGCGGCACAATCTGGCCGCGGTGCGTGCGCAGGTGGGCGCGGGTGTGCAGGTCATGGCGGTGGTGAAGGCGAACGCCTACGGCCACGGCGTCGGCCCCGTGGTGCGGGCGCTGGCCGGGCGGGTGGACATGTTTGGCGTGGCCAATGTGCGCGAGGCCGCGGAGCTGCGGGAGCATGCGGCAGACGCCCCGGTTTTCATCCTCGGCCCGGCGCTGCCGGAAGAGCGCGCGGAGATTGTGACGCGGCGTTTTGTGCCCGCGATTTCGTCGGTCGAGGAGGCGTGCGCCTACGGCGCGCTGGCCGGTGCGGAGCCGCTGGCCGTGCATTTGAAAATCGACACGGGCATGGGCCGCGTCGGCATTTGGGAGGATGAAGCGGTCGCGGTCACGCGCGAAATCCTCGCGCTGCGCAGGCTGCGGATCACGGGTCTCGCGTCGCATCTGCCGGTCGCGGATGAAGACGACGCCTTTACCTGCGGGCAGCTCGCGCGTTTTCACGCCACGGTCGCGCAGCTCCGCGCGCTCGGCCTCACGGACGCCGTCGTGCATGTGGAAAACAGCGCCGGCCTCATCGGCTTTCCCGCGCAGGCGGGCGACATGGTGCGCCCCGGCCTGATGCTCTACGGCAGCGCGGGGCGTCCGGAGTTTCAGTCGCGGCTGCGCGCGGTGCTGACGTGGAAGACGCGCATCGCCCTGCTGCGCACCGCGCCCGCCGGCCACGGTGTCAGCTACGGGCGCACTTTCAAAACCACGCGGCCCACCCGCCTCGCCACGCTCGCCGTCGGCTACGCGGACGGCTACCAGCGGCACCTTTCCAATCGCGGCGCGCAGGTGCTCATCGGCGGCCAGCGCTGCCCGGTGCTGGGCCGCGTGACCATGGACCAAATCATCGCCGACGTGACCGCGTTGCCCGCCGCGGAAGTCGGCGACGAGGCCGTGCTGATCGGCCGGCAGGGCGCTGAGGAAATCCCCGCCGCCGAGCTGGCGGCCAAGGCCGGCACCATCGTGTGGGAGATTTTCATCGGCCTCGGTCGGCGCGTGGAAAGAATCTATTTAGAAACTTCGCCGTAAGACGTAGGAAGTAGCGCCGCGCCGCTGCCTCATTCGACCATCCTCATTCGTCATTCAGAATTTTTCTACCGTGCTCCAGATCGTCTTCAATGAAATCAGCGCCGCCGAGATGGCCGCTTTGCCCACGCTGCTCCAGCTCGACCTGCTCGCGGAATTTCAGTTTCTACCGGAGGATCTGGACAAGCTGGACACGGAAAAATTCGGCATCGTCGAGCGTGATGGGAAGCAGCTCTTTCGCTACCGCGCGAAGGACTACCGCATCTATTTCGCGAAGACGGGCGAGGGGATCACCGTGCATCGCGTGCTGCACAAAAACACCATCCGCGACTTCCTTTTCCGCACGAAGCTGCCGATGACCGAGGATGACCAGCTCGGACAGCGCGACGGGTTTTGGAAGCTGATCGAGGAGGCGGAAAAGACGAGGAAGCGCCGGTGAATCTCCGCCTGCTGCTGTGCCTTGCGCTGGGGCTTTTCACCACCTACCTCGGTGTCACCATGCTGGTGCGCCAACTGCGCCCCGCTCCCCGCGCGCCGCTGCCGCCGAAGCCGAATTTTTCCGCCAAGGCGACGACGGTCACGGATGCGGAGACGGGTGAAAAAATCACCTACCGTGAAATCACCGTCACCACGAAATTCGCCCCCGGCCCCGCCACCCCGCCGCCGGAAACGCCGCGGCTCAGCGAGCCGTCCGCGCCTCTTAGAAACGGCCAGTGATTCCTCGGCGCTGATTCCTTGACGCAAAAAAAACGGGCGCAAGCCTTGCAGACTGCGCCCGTCAGATTCTTCGTGCTAAAAGCTACGCGGTGATTTCTTCGCCGACCATGTAGCGGAGGAAGCGGCGGATCACGAGGGTGTCGCCGAGTTCCTTGCTCTTGGCTGCGAGCAATTGTGCGATGGTGTTGTCGGGGTTCTTGATGAACGCCTGATCGACGAGGCACGCGCTGCTGTAAAACTTGTCCATTTTCCCTTCGACGATCTTCTCGACGATGTTCGCGGGTTTGCCGGCGGGCACCTGCTCGCGGTAGATGGCGCGCTCGCGCTCGGCAAGGGCGGCGGGCACCTGGGTGCGATCGACGCAGACGGGGTTGGCGGCGGCGATTTGCAGGGTGATGTCGCGGACGAGCTGCTTGAACTCTTCCTTCGCCGCGGTGTCATCCTTCTCCGAGCCGACCTCCACGAGCACGCCGACTTTCGAACCGGTGTGGATGTAGGCGGCGAGCGAACCGTGGCCGCTCACTTCCACGCGG
>JANPHJ010000295.1:0-5012 GCA_031424395.1 Chthoniobacter sp. | reverse complement strand
GAAATGCGTGGCGAACTCCGCGAATTCCGCGAAGCCCGTGGTGTGCGCGTCGATGTAGTCGCGGTCGATCCAGTGGCTCGCGATGAGGATGTTCGCGAGGCCGTAGAGCAGCGTGAGATCGCTCTTTGGCTGAATGGCGTGGTGCTGTGTCGCGGCCATCGCCGTCTCGGTTTTGCGTGGATCGACGACGATGATCTCGGGCCGGTTTTTGTTCCGCATCACGCGCTGCCACATGATCGGGTGGGCGATGCACGGATTCGAGCCGATGAAAACCAGCACGTCGCTTTCCTCGAAATCCGCATACGTGTACGGCGGCGCGTCAAAGCCGAACGACTGTTTGTAGGCCGCCGCACTCGTGGCCATGCACTGCCGCGTGTTGCTGTCGCAATGGACAAAGCCCATGCCGAATTTGAACAGCGCGCCGAGGAACGCCATCTCCTCGGTGACGATCTGGCCGGTGCCGAGAAACGCTACCGACTCCGGGCCGTGCTCGCGTTTGATCTCCTTGAACCGCTCGCAGAACAGCACCAGCGCGCGCTCCCAGTCGATCGGCTCCAGTTCGCCGGTCTGCTCGTTGCGCAGCAACGGCGTGGTGGCGCGGTCGGGTGAGGCGAGCGGCGTGAGCGCCTCCCAACCCTTTGGGCAGGCCATGCCGAGGTTCACGGGGTAGTGCGTGTCCGCGCTGAGATTGATGGCCTGGCCGTCTTTGAGATGCACGTTCAGCCCGCAGCCGGTGGAGCAGAATCCGCAGACCACCGTCGTCGTGTCGTCGGGTTTCAGCCGCTCGGGAACTTTGCCGAGGCCAAAGTCGCCGGGCGTCTGCACGAGGTCTTTGGTCAGCGGCCCGTCCCAGGCGCGCACGAGCGGCGCGATCTTTTCCACGACACGTTTCATGCGGCGATCTCCGTTGGGGTGTCACGCAAAGGCGCAAAGTGCCTCACGCAAAGGTCGCCAAGGACGCAAAGGTTGGAGTTAGTTGAGTTCATTCCTTTGCGCCCTTCGCGACCTTTGCGTGAGGCAGTCCTCCCGGCATCCGCAGGGCAACGACGGCGGTGAAGAAAACGTAACGCTCGGCGACCTGCGCCGCGGCGGTGAGGAGCAAGGCCAGCGTCGCGCAAGCGGCTGCGGCAAAGCCCGAGGCCGTGATCGCCAGCACGCCGGAGACCGAGGTGGTGGCGAAAAGGAGCACGCGCGCGATGACCAGCGGGCGCTGGAGTTTACATATCACGAGGGCAGAGCGGTGGTTGGGATCATCCGTGCGGTGGAGCGCGCGGTGCGTGCTTTGAAACTCCAAGCCGAAGAGCGCGGTGCGCGCCACGGCGGCGAGCAGCGCGAAAGCGCGGGCGGCTTCGCCGAGCGGCAATCCGCACCAGCCGAGCACGACGGCGGCAGCGGCGGAGCCGAGCAGCAGCGTGGTGCCGAAGAACTTCGCGAACGTGAGCTCGCGGCTCCAAAAGGTGCGGCGCGTATCGACGTAAATCATCGCGGAACACCAAACGCCGATCAGACCGAGCAGCGCAGTGCCGACGGCGAGCGGCACGCTGAATTGCGCGGGCTGGATGAAACGCTCGACGAGGCGCACCGCCGGCACCCAGCCCGCGAGCCTTTCCCAAAACGCCGCGCCGGAGAACGCCGCGGCGGCTCCGGCGAAAATGGTGAACGCCAGAATCTCGCGGCTCATCCACGAAGTCCGCAGGCCGAGAAACGCGCGCCACGCACCGAGCGGACGGCCGAGGTGCAGCACGCTCACGGCGAGGCCGAGATTCAGCGAAGCGAACGCCACGATGGCGAGCGGCGCTTTCGCCACGGCGAAGACATCCGTGTTGCCAAGGGCCAGCGCCGCCGCGGCAGCGAAAAGACCGGCGGCAATTTGCGTGAGGACGAGCATGCCGATGAGCGGCCAGTGCGCGTGCTCAGGGCGCAGGGCGGTGTCGTCGCCGGGGCGCGCGTTGGCAGGAATCGGACGGCGCGAGTTGTAGGTGGTGGTGGGCTGGGTGTAGGTGGAATCGAAGGCTCCGGGCAGCAGCCGGTCGCCGGGCGCGAGGCGCGCGGTGAGCGCGGATTTTTCCACGATGCGAATGGCGATGGCGCTGGTCGGGCAGGCCTGCACGCACGCGGGCGCTTCGCCGGCGGCGAGGCGTCCGTGGCACATGTCGCATTTGCGCACGATGCCGCGTTTCGCGGAATACTTCGGCACATCGTACGGGCATTTCAGCACGCAGTACTGGCAGCCGATGCACTGGTCATCGAGGTGTCGCACGATGCCGGTGTCGGCGTCCTTTTCATACGCCGCGACCGGGCAGCCGAGCAGGCACGCCGGCTCGACGCAGTGGTGGCACGCGGTCGTGACCGTCTGTTGATACGGCTCGGCGACTGTGCCGCCGTGGATGAGCCCGACGTTGCGCCAGATCTCGTCCTCATCGAGCCCGTTGAGCGAATGGCACGCGCTGACGCACGCCTTGCAGCCGGTGCAGACATCGAGATCGACGGCAAAAGCATACTGCTCGCCGCGCTGCGGTTTGGTGAGCGGGATGAGTTCGCGGTAATAGCGCGACTGCGCGGGAAGGCTGAGCCCGTCATGCTTCCGCGCGAACCGCTCGACTGCGGTGAGCTGCTGCTGCTCGACGAGGAGGTCGTCGATCAGCGTGCGCGATTCGGGTTCGGCGGGCGCAGTCATGCGCAAGTCCGGGGAGAACACGCGTCCCGCGTGTTGGTCGCGGCGTCTCGCCGCGACGGACTTTCATACGATGCAGCTGCGGTGGAAACGTTCGCGCTTTCTGACAGCCACGCGTCGGGAAGTTCGTTTCGGCGGGACGCCGAAACCAACACGCGGGACCCGTGTGCTCCCCGGAGTTCGCATCGCTCACTCGTCATTGCTGAAGATCGCCTGGAGCGTGTTGAGGTCGTGGCGGGCGGTGAAGGCCTGGAAGCTTTCGCCATAGGTGCGGTGGCGCAGATAGCCGCGCAGCATTTTCTCGACGAGCGGCGGGAGGCTCTCGAAGGCGATCGCATTGAAAACCTGCCGGCCCACGGCCTGGTTCGCGCCAAAGCCGCCGCCGACGAAGATGTGATAGCCGTCCACGCTTTCGCCGCCGACTTTCGCCTTCGTGCCGAGCAGGCCGATGTCGCCCATGTAATGCTGCGCGCAGGAATTCGGGCAGCCGGTGACGTGGATGTTCACGGGCTGGTCGAGCTGGAGGCGCTTGTCGAGGTAGTCGGCGAGATCGAGCGCGTGGCCCTTGGTGTCGGCCTGCGCGAATTTGCAATACGCGTTGCCGGTGCAGGCGATGAGGCCGCTGCGGAGATTCGACTGCTGCGTGTCAAAGCCGGTTTTACGCAGCGCCTTCTTCACCGTCTCGACGAAGTGATCCGGCACGTTCGGGATGATGAAATTCTGCCAGACGGTGAGGCGAATTTCGCCCGAGCCGTAGAGGTCGGCGATCTCGGCGACGCGGATCATCTGCTTGGGCGTCAGGTGCCCGACGGGGATGGTCGCGCCGATGTAGTTCAGGCCTTTTTGCTTTTGCGGGAAAACACCGACGTGCGAGTGCGGCAGCGCCTGGCCCGGATACGCGATCTCCGCCGGATCGAGCGATGCGCGTTGGAGTTTGTAGCCGAGCAGCTTCTCAGTCTCCTCGAGATATTTTTCGAGCGACCATGTTTCGAGCAGATGCTTGAGCCGCGCCTTTTTTCGGTCGGTACGATTTCCGTTCGCGATGTAAACGCGCACGATAGCGGCGACGACTTTGTTCAGTTCCGCGGGCTTCACGAGCACAGCGAGATCGCGGGCGAAAGCCTTGTGCCCTGTCGCGCCGCCGAGGGCGATGCGGAAGAAAATCTCGTCGCCGATTTTCACCGCCTTCGCGCCGACATCGTTCGTGTCTTCGACCGTGCCGATGAGGCCGCCGCCGTCATAGGCGATGTTGAATTTGCGCGGCAGATCGTAAAACGCGCGGTCATTGATGATGATGTGCCCCATCTCGTGACACAGCGGCATGACGTCGATCAACTCGTGCGGGTCTATGCCGGCGGTCGGGTTTGCAGTGAGGTTGCGGATATTGTCCGCGCCCGCGCCGCGCGTGTGCAGGCCCACATGCTGGATGCGCTGGACGAGCGCCGGCGTGTCCTTTGGCTGGATGAGGCGCATCTGCAGATTCGCCCGCGTGGTGATCTGCACGTAGCCGGTGGTGATGTCCTTCGCGATGTGCGCGAGTTCGCGGAGCTGAAAAGTACGGAGCTGTCCGCCGGGAATCCGCAGCCGCGCCATGAAGGCTTCCTTGTTCGGCGTGAGGTAAAAAAGTCCGTTCCACTTGAAGCGGAAAATTTCCTCCTTGTCCGGCGCCTTGTTCGTGGCCGCGTTTTCGAGGAGCTGCTGGTATGCATCGAGCGGATGCAGTTCGCGCTTCACGCGCTCCTCGAAGATGAGGTCGTCGAGCGAATGCTTGGTTTCAGTCGCGGGATTCGGCGAGACATCGCCAAAGGCCACACCGCGCGCAGAAATCCCGGCGAAAAGTCCGGTGAGATATTCCTTCTGCTCGGCGCTGAAGTTTTGTCCGTTGGTGAGTGCGGTGCTCATCGTTCAATAGACATCGCGCTGGTAGCGCTTCTCGCTCTTGAGTCGCTCGACGTAGGCCTTTGCCTCGTCGCTGGATTTCCCGCCGGCCGTTTCTATGACGGTGTGCAGCGCAGCGTCCACGTCCTTCGCCATGCGCGAGGCGTCGCCGCAGACGTAGAAGTGCGCTCCGGCTTCGAGCCATGACCACAGCTCGGCGGCGGCTTCGAGCATTCGCGACTGCACGTAAATTTTCTCCGCCTGATCGCGGCTGAATGCGAGATCTAGCCGCGTGAGATGACCGTCCTTCACCCAGCCTTCGAGCTGATCCTGATACAGGAAATCCGTCGCGCGTTTTTGGTCGCCGAAGAAAAGCCAGTTGCGGCCCTTCGCGCCGGTCGCGAGACGCTCCTCGAGGAATGCGCGGAAAGGCGCGATGCCGGTGCCGGGGCCGACCATG
>JANPHJ010000294.1:0-2719 GCA_031424395.1 Chthoniobacter sp. | reverse complement strand
CGTAGAGGCCCAGGTCATCGGTGGCACCGATGGTTTGTCCGCCCTTCACGCCGCCACCGGCCATCCACATGGTGAAGCCATTCGGATTGTGGTCGCGGCCGCCGCCCTGCTCACTCATCGGTGTGCGGCCAAATTCGCCGCCCCAGATGACGAGGGTTTCGTCGAGGAGGCCGCGCTGTTTGAGGTCGAGGACGAGGGCGGCGCTGGCCTGGTCCACGTCGCGGCACTGTTTGGGGAGGGCGGTGGCGAGGTTGCCGTGCTGGTCCCAGCCGCGGTGGTAGAGCTGGACGAAGCGGACGCCGCGCTCGATGAGGCGGCGGGCGAGGAGGGCGTTGGCGGCGTAGGTGCCGGGGATTTTGGCGTCGGGGCCGTAGAGGTCGAAGGTGGAGGCGGGTTCTTTTTCCAAGCTCATGAGCTCGGGGACGCTGGCCTGCATGCGGTAGGCCATTTCGTACTGGGCGATGCGGGCGTCGATCTCGGGGTCGCCGAGGGCGCTGGCCTGCATTTGGTTGAGCGCGCGGACGGCGTCGAGCATTTCGCGGCGGGTGGAGTCGTCGATGCCGGGGGGGTTGTTGATGTAGAGGACGGGGTCGCCTTTGCTGCGGAATTTGACGCCCTGGTAGCTGCTGGGGAGGAAGCCGCTGCCCCAGAGGCGGGAGAAGAGGGGCTGGTCATTGAGCTCGCCGGTGCCCTGGGAGATGAGGACGACGAAGGCGGGGAGGTTTTGGTTTTCACTCCCAATGCCGTAGCTGAGCCAGCTCCCGAGGCAGGGGCGGCCGGGCTGTTCGCTGCCGGTCTGGATGAAGGTGATGGCGGGGTCGTGGTTGATGGCGTCGGTGTGCATGGAGCGCACGACGCAGATGTCGTCGGCGATCTTCCCCGTGTGCGGCAGCAGCTCGCTCAGCCACAGCCCGCTTTTCCCGTGCTGCGCGAATTTGTATTTGGTCGCGGCAACGGGAAACGCCTTCTGCCCCGAGGTCATGCCGGTGATGCGCTGGCCCTGGCGGATGGACGCGGGCAGCTCCTCGCCGTGGTGCTTTTGCATGGCGGGCTTGTAGTCGAAAAGATCGACGTGCGACGGGGCGCCGGACTGGTGCAGGTAGATGACGCGCTTCGCCCTGGGCGCAAAGTGCAGCGCGGGCAAAGCGCCGCGGGTGCTGAGGTCGGACGCGGCGAAAAGGTCGCGCTGCAGCAGCGAGGCGAGGGCGGCGGTGCCGATGGCCTGGGCCGTGCGGCCAAAGAAATGTCGGCGGGTGAGGGAGCGGGGGTCGTGCATGGCGCGACCATCCTGCCGCAGCCTCCGCCTTTAGGCAACCAAACCGGCTGCCTTATGCCGCGGCGCGGGCTTCGTCGAGGCGCTGGGCGGCTTCCATGAGCAGGGTCTGCCAGGAGCCGTGGATGGTGCGCACGCCGGGGCCGCCGCAGGGCTGCTCGGAGACCTGGCCGCTTTTCCAGCCGACGATGGCGTAGAGGGCGTCCACGCCGCGCAGCGGGCCGGCGGAGGCGTCGGTGATTTCGCCGGCCTCAAAACGGATGCGGCCGACCGGGCCCTCGGAATGAAACTCGATGATGGTGGTGGCGCCCAGCAGGCACTTGAGCTGGAGGATGTCGGCGGGAGTGACGTTTTGCAGCGTAGCGCTGAAGTCCCGGTCCGGGCCGGCGGCGGTGGTGGCGCCGAGGGCCTCGCGCACATGGCCGAGGAGGCGCGGGAGCTGGAGGGGTTTCTCGAGAAAGTGGAGGACGCCGAGGGCGGCAGAGTGGACTTGGTACTCGGGCAGCGGGGTGGCCGTCATGACGATGGCGCGGGCGGTGGGCTGCGCCGCCGTCATCTGCCAGAGGAAATCGAGGCCGCTGCCGTCGGGAAGTTGCACGTCCACAAGAAAGAGGTCGATGGCCAGCCCCTCGGCGCGGGTGGTGGCCTCGGCCACGCTGCGCGCCCAGAGCAGACGGACACGGGGCAGCTCGTGCATGATGGCACGCTCGACCAGGCAGGCCGTGACGGGGCAGTCTTCGAGGAGAAAAACGATGGGGCTTCTTTGATTCACGGATCGCGCCAGCGGACGGGCGGCGGTGCTCACCGCCCGGCTGGTCCCGGATGATATTAGCAAAGCCGGTGCCAACGCCCGGGGCTAAAAGCAGACCGCCCGGCACCGGTGAGGGTGTCGGGCGGAAAAGTCGGTCGCGCCGGGCGGGCGCGGGCGTTATTTGCTGGCGATGTATTTGACGAGATCGACGCAGCGATTGCTGTAGCCCCACTCGTTGTCATACCAGCTCACGAGTTTGAAAAACGTGGCGTTCAGCCCGATGCCGCTGCTGGCGTCAAAGATGGAGGAGCGCGGGTCGTGGATGAAGTCGGTGGAGACGACTTCATCGGTGGTGTAGCCGAGGATGCCTTTGAGGTAGGTCTCGCTGGCCTTTTTCATGGCGGCGCAGATTTCCTCGTAGGAGGTTTCCTTCAGCGTCTTCACGGTAAGATCGACGACGCTGACCGTGGGCGTGGGGACGCGGAAGGACATGCCGGTGAGCTTGCCTTTCACCTCGGGGCAAACCAGCGCGGTGGCCTTCGCGGCACCGGTGCTCGCGGGGATGATGTTGATGGCCGCCGAGCGTCCGCCCTTCCAATCTTTCTTGCTCGGCCCATCCACGGTTTTCTGCGTGGCGGTGTAGCTGTGGATGGTGGTCATCAGCCCTTCCTCGACGCCGAAGCCTTCCTTCAAAA
>JANPHJ010000293.1:0-20936 GCA_031424395.1 Chthoniobacter sp. | reverse complement strand
GCGAGCTGCTGCTGGCGCTCGGCGCGCGGTTTGGCGGCTTCGATCTGCCCCAGCTCGGGCCAGAAAAACGCGGCCTCGGTTTTCTCGCCAGTGGCGATGTCGCAGCGAAAAACGTCGAGCGGCTGGTCGGTGAAAACGGCGGCGAAGGCGTGCGCGTCCTTGAGCTTGTAGTCGTTGATGAACGAGTCGTGGCAGCTCGCGCACTTGAGGTTCAGGCCGAGGAAAACCTGCGCGAGATTTTGCGCCGCTTGGAGGCCGGTGCGCTGGCCCGCGCTGACATTGCCGCGCCAGACGATGCCGCGGATGAAGCCGTCGCTCTCCGCCGTCGGCACGATCAGCTCGCGCACGAACTGGTCGTACGGCTGGTCGGCGCGCAGCGCGGCGTAGAGCCATTTGGAAATCTGCTTGCGCCCGCCGTCGATGTAGCCGGTGCCGGCGTAGTCGTTGCGCAGCGCGTCATTCCAAAAGGTGAGCCAGTGCGTGGCGTAGTCGTCCCGGCGCGCGAGCAGCGCATCCACGGCGGCGGCGCGGTCGCCGGTGAAGTTTTGCACATCGTCCCAGGCCGGCAGCAGGCCCACGGCATCCAGCGAGGCGCGGCGGAGAAAGGCGCGGTCGTCCACCGGCGGCGGCCACGCGAAATTCCGCTCGCGGAAATACGCGGCGGTGAATTTGTCGATGGGGTTCGCGAACTCCTCGGTGCCCGCCGGAAACGGCGGCTGGCGCGGCGCAATCGGCGCGCGCTGAAAGACGATGCCCGCCGTTTCGCCCTCCGGCCACGGCGCGCCCGCGGCGATCCAGCGACGCAGCGTCTCGATGTCCTGCGGCTCGAGCGCGCCGTCTTTCGGCGGCATGAGATCCTCGTGGCCTTTCGGCAGCGCGATGCGCTTGAGCAGCTCGCTTTCCCCCGGCTGGCCCGGCGCGATCACCGCGCCATCCTCGCCGCCTTTCAGCGCCAGCTCGCGCGTGTCCAGCCGCAGCCCGCCTTTCTGTTTCTGCTGCCCGTGGCATTTCGTGCAGTGATGCGCAAACACCCCGCGCGCCTCCGCGGAAAGCGTGAGCTGCTCCGGCGAAAACGCCCGCGCACTCACGGCAACGAGCAGAAGTAGGAAAAAGAGACGGATCATGCGCGAGGATAACCGGTGGCAATTCCATATCTTTGTTTGGCTGCGAAAACGACGCGCGTCAGCGGCGCGCGGGAGTTGGCGGTGGAGAAGAGCGGAATCCCAGATACCGTGCCCGCGCCGATGAAGTTTCCCCGCCTTTTCGCCATCGCTGGTATCGCCGCTCTGCTGCTCCACGGTACGGGGCAGTGCGCCGACTCCGTCCTCGTCACGAACCCGAGTTTTCAGGCGGACAATTTTCCCGCATATCCCGGCTATCGCGGCGGATCGAATCCGGCAAACATCACTGGCTGGGGCGGCGGCGGCGGGATCAATGGCAGCGATGTCGGCGCGGGCACGCCCTTCGCGGACAACGGCGCGTATCCCGACGGGACGCGCGTCGCTTTCATCCAGGGTGCGGGCGCGCTGACGCAGACGCTGAGCGGGTTCACGGTCGGGCAGACGTATTGGATCCAGGTGTGGACGAATGCGCGCGGGTGCTGCGGCGACGTGCCGCAGATCAGCGTCACGATCAACGCAGGCAGCGTGCAGACGCTGCTCGCGCCCACGAGCATCCAGCCCGTCGGCGGCGCGTCGCCCTACTACCTCGCGAATTTCTCATGGACCGCAATGTCGTCGAGCGCGCTGTTGACCCTCGGCGCGCAGTCGGCGGCGGGCGGCGATGCGTCGGCAGTGTTCGACGCGATCGCGGTCATCAAGCGCGGCGCGGGCGAAGTCGTGATTGCGAACCCGAGCTTCGAGGCGAGCGGCGCGGGTATCGCGTCTCCGGGCTATTACGAAAACATCGCCGGGTGGACGAAGACTGGTACGGCGCAAATCGGCATCAACACCAGCGCCGGGCCTTTCCACGACAACGGCCTCGTGCCCGACGGCAACAACGTGCTGCTGCTCCAACTCGCCTCCGGCGTGCAGCAGAGCGTCGCCGGCCTCGCGACGGGCGGCACGTATCGGCTCACGCTGCGCTACAACGCGCGCGCCGCGTCGAACGTGCCGACCTTCCGCGTGACGATCGACGGGCAGACGGCGTTCAACGGTCTCGTCGCGCCCGTCGGCGCGGGCCAGCCGTATCGCACGCTCACATTCAACTTCACCGCGAGCGCCGCGACCGCGCTGCTTTCGCTGGAAAATCTCGGCCTCACCGCGGACGACACGGTGCTCGTGGACAATGTCTCGCTCTCGCAGCTCACCGCTCCGCCCACGCCGGTGCTCGCGCTGCCGCAGCCGGGCGTGCCGGGCGGCGCGGGCGGCAGCGTCACGTTCAATGAAATCCACTACAATCCCGCCGTGGTCGGTGCGCCGGAGTGGGTCGAGATCGTGAATCAATTCGGCACGCGCGTGGACTTGAGCGGCTGGCAGATCACGGGAGGCATCGGCTTCACCTTCGCCGACGGCACGGTGATCGAGCCGGGCGCGCTGCTCGTCGTGTCGGCCATCGCGGGAAATCCCGCGGGCGCGCTCGGGCCGTTCACCGGCCATCTCAACGGCGCGGGCGACACGATCCGCCTGCGCACCAAGCAAGGCTGGCTCGTCGATGAAATCACCTACGGCGTGAGCGGTGACTGGCCCACCGCACCCGACGGCACGGGGCCGACTTTGTCGAAACGCAGCGCGTCTCTCGCGAGCGACACCCCAGCGAGCTGGGTCGCGAGCACGCAGAACGGCGGCACTCCGGGCGCGGCGAATTTTTCCACGCCGCCCGCGCTCGCCACGCCCGCCGCGCACGTCGCGGGCGACGTGGTCATCAACGAAATCTTCTACGCCGCGCGACCGACCTACGCCGACCCGAACAACGCAATCGCCTACGCCGAGCACACGGACGAGTGGATCGAGCTGCACAACCGCAGCGCCGCGCCCGTGAGCCTCGCGGGCTGGCAGCTCGACGATGCCGTCGGCTACACCTTCCCCGCCGGCACCACGCTCGCTGCGGGCGGTTTTCTCGTTGTCACGAGCGCGCAGTTTTCCGGCTCGCTGAAAAACAGCGGCGACTCGATCAAGCTGCACGACTCGCTCAGCGCGCTCGTGGACAAAGTGCGCTACCGCTCACGCGGACGCTGGTCGTCCTACGCTGACGGCGCGGGCGCGTCGCTCGAACTCATCGACCCCGCCGCCGACAACACGCAGCCCGAGTCGTGGGCCGCGAGCGACGAAAGCGCGAAGATGGGCTGGGCGAACTACACCTACACCGCGCTCGGCGCGGAGCCGGCCGGCTCGAACAACCCGGCGACGTGGAATGAATTTCTGCTCGGCCTGCTCGACGGCGGCGAGTTGCTGATCGACGACATCTCCGTGCGCAAAGACCCGGCGGGCGCGAACACCGAGGTGATCCAAAACGGAACCTTCGAGGGCGACACCATCGGACAGGCGCCGCTGAAATGGCGCTGCCTCGGCACGCACAAACTCAGCGTCGTCGTGCAGGACCCGACCGGCCCCGGCAAGGTGCTCAAGGTCGTCGCCACCGACGGCATCGAGCACACGACGAACGACTGCTCGACCACGCTCACCGGCAACCAGGCCATCGACCCGACGAAAAACTATCGCGTGTCCTTCCGCGCAAAATGGCTCGCCGGTTCGCCGCAGCTCAACACGCGCCTCTACCTCGACCGCGCCGCGCGCACGACCATCCTCCCGCAGCCCGCGACCGCCGGCACACCCGGCGCGGTGAACTCGCGCCGCCTCGCGAACGCCGGGCCGACATTCACCGAGTTTGTCCACTCGCCGCTTGTGCCCGCGCTCGGCCAGCCCGTGAAAGTCTTCGCGCGCCCGTTCGATCCCAACGGCCTCGGCGCGCAGACCCTTTTCTATGCGGTGAATGGCGGCGCGTTTTCGAGCGTCGCGATGACCAATGACGGCACGGGCCGGTTCAGCGCGCAAATCCCCGGCCAGCCGTTCACCGGCCTCGTCGTGCAATTCTACGTGCAGGGCGCGGATGCGCTCGGCGCGACGACCACCTTTCCATCTGCCGGAGCCAATTCGCGCGCGCTCTACAAAGTCGGCGACGGCGGAGTCGCGTCCATCCCGCTGACCAACAAACTCCGGCTCATCATGCGCGCCGACGACGCGGTCGCGATGCACAACCCCGTTTTTTCCGAGAGCAATTTCCGCTGGCCCGCCACGCTCATCGCGAATGACCGCGAAGTTTTTTACGACGTGCGCGTGCGCCTGCGCAGCTCGCCGTACGGACGGCAGGGGAATCGCACCGGATGGAATCTCGACTTCGATCCCGAGCAGCCTTTCCGCGGCACCGAGACGGATATGGTGCTCGACGGCGCGTTCAACATGCCGCGCGGCGATGGTGGCGGCTGGATCGAAAACACCCTCGGCCCGAGCGTGAATGAGCTGCTTTTCCAGCGCATCGCCGAGCGCGCGGGCGGCATCCCCGCGGAACTCGACGACGTGTGCTACGTCCAGACGCCCTACTACGAAAGCCGCCGCGCGGAGCTCCGCCTCCGCCGCTACAGCAACACCGCGCTCGACGACTTCACGCCGAATGGCGGCAACGGCTCGCTCTTCAAACAGGAGATCATCTACTACCCGACGACGACCGTGGACGGGAATCCGGAGAGTTTCAAAAACGCCTACTCGTCCTTCCTCTCCGTCGATATCGCGACGATGGGCGCGAACAAGGAGGCGTATCGTTTCAACTACCTCGTGCAAAACCATGCCGCGCGCGACGACTTCGCCGGCATCGTCGCGTTGACCACCGCGTTCAGCGGATCGAACGCCAACCTCTACGCCGCGAGCGACGCCGCGCTCGATCTCGAAAGCTGGTCGCGCACGCTCGCGCTCAACGCCCTCACCGGCCTCGCCGACACCTACAACCAGTATCTCCCGCACAACATCCAGTTCCTCACCCGCCCGTCCGATGGCCGCGTGATGCTGCTGCCGTGGGACATGGATCACACCTTTTACTGGGCGACAAACTTCAGCCTCTACGGCGGCGACACGCATCGCGTCAAAGACCTCATCGCCGACGCGCGCGTGAAGCGCCGCATGGCCGGGCATCTCCTCGATTTCTGCAACACGAGTTTTTCCAACGCGTATCTCGATCCGTGGATCGATCATTACAGCGCGCTCGCCGCGAAGACGAACTACGCCGCGAACCTCAAGAGCTGGGTGAGCGCGCGGCGCAGCTACGTGATGAGCCAGCTCACGAGCACGTGGCCCGCGACGCCGTTCGAGATCACGACAAATGGGGGCGCGAATTTTTCCATCAACGCCACGACCGCCACGCTGCAAGGCACCGCTTGGATCGACGTGCATCGCATCCGCAAAGCGGGCGCGGTCGAGCCGCTCGATCTCACATGGCTGAGTGGCACGACGTGGCAGGTCGTCGTCCCGCTGGGCGCAGTCACGAATACGATCACGCTCGAAGCGCTGAACAACCAGGGCGCCGTTGTCGGCACCGACGCGATCGTCATCACCAACACCAGCCCGATCGTGCCCGCCGCCGTGGGAAATCTCGCCGTCTCCGAAATCATGTATCACCCCGCCGCGCCGACCGCCGCGGAGATCACCGCCGGCCATGCGGACGCGGATGACTTCGAGTTCGTCGAGCTGATGAACATCGGCGCGAACCCTGTCGATCTGACCGACGCCGCGTTCACCGCCGGCATCACCTTCACCTTCCCCGCCGCCACGCTCAGCGCGGGCGCGCGGCTCGTCCTCGTGCGCGATGCCGCCGCGTTCGCGTCGCGGCATCCGGGCGTCACCGTCTTCGGCACCTACGCCGGCAAGCTCGACAACGGCGGCGAGCAGCTCCTCCTCCTCGACCGCGCCGGCGTGCCGATCCTCGATTTCACCTACGGCGACGCCGCCCCGTGGCCCGCCGAGGCCGACGGCACCGGCTACTCCCTCACGCTCATAAGCCCCGCGGCCAATCCGAATCACAGCCTCGCGTCCTCGTGGCGCACGAGCGCACTCGTCGGCGGCTCCGCAGGCGGCACCGATGCGCTCGCGCTCGCCGCGTTCCCCACGCTGCTCGACTACGCCCTCACCGCGCGGCCGGTCGCGACGAACGAAGCCGGCACGACCGTCCTCACCTGGCGCGAGCGCATCGGCGCAGACGAGGTGCGGCTCACGCGTCAGCTCTCCAGCGATCTCGCCGTCTGGCAGTCCGATCCCGACGACGGCTCAGTCGTGCAGATCCTCACCGCGCAGGCGAACGGCGACGGCACGCGCACCGTGCGCGCCACGCCCGCGACACCGCCGCCAGGCCCGCGGCGATTTTTCCGCCTCCTCGTCGAGACGGTGCCGTAGCGCAGGCGACTTTTGGGAAAGGCAGCCGCTTTGGTGCCTCGGGGGGAGCCCCTCCAAAGCGATGCCGCGTGGCGGCCGACGCTATTCCCAGCGGATGTTGTCGAGGTAGAAGACGACGGGCTGGCCGGTGCTGGCGAGGGTCCAGACGAAGCCGGTTTTGATGCGGGTGAGATCAAGCCCGGCGACGGGGATGGAGAAGCGCTGCCACTCGCGGGTGAGGGTGGTTTTTTCGAGCGCGCCTTTGCCGGTGTCGAAGAATTTCTTGGGCTCCGCGATCGTGCCGAAAAGGAAGTTCACGGCTTCGCCGCCCTTCTCACCGCGCGCACAAAAGGTCAGCTCTTTCGCGCCGGTGAGGTCGTAGCCGCCGCCTTTGTCGCCCCAGTCGCCGGGGGGGCTCTGCCAGACCACGCCACCCCAGCCGGTGTCGGCGGCGAATTCGCAACGCAGGCAGGTTTTGCCGGCCTGCGGCTGCTCGGTGCAGGCGGGGTCGAGGTGGATGGATTTGTGGTCGCCCATGAAGCCGGCGGGGATGTAGTTCGCGGGGTCCGTGGCTTCGGCGTAAAGGACGAGCGGCAGCTTCGCGGGCACGCTTTTGGCGATGCTCGACGGGCCTTCGACGCGCAGGGTGACGTTGCCGACGGCGGCGCCGCCGTGGCTGTCGTGGACGGTGGCGAAGAGGCGGTAGAGGCCGCCGTCCGTGGGGAGGCGCAGGTCGGCGCCGGTGGCGTCGCCTTTCACGATGGCGTTGGGGAAGGTGGGCGGCGCGGCTTCCTTGTCGCCGCCGCTGCCGAATTCCTCGGCATCGCGCTGGAGGAGCCAGGTGACTTTGAGCGGATCGTTTTCGGCGTCAGCCGCGGCGAAGGAAACGTGGACGGCGGTGCCGGGTGCGCCCTTGGCTACGCCGTCGAGCTTGAGCGACTTGATGGCGGGGCAGCGGTTGGCGGGCGCTTTGCCGGTCCAGAGTTCGCTGATCGCATCGACCGGCCCGAGTCGCGAGCCGTCGGCGAGAAACATGGAAAACCACGTCGCGGTGGCTTCCTGCTTTTGCCCCCAAAGAAAGGCGTAGCTGCCGAGGCACACGCCGGGCTGGCCGAGGACGGCGGCCTGGTAGGCCTTGCGATAGATTTGCTCTTTCTCGGTGCTGGTGGGCTCGGGGTAGGAGCCGAGCGCGTCTTTGGTGACTTCCCAAATGCCCGGCGGGCCATACTCGGTGAGGATGTAGGGCTTGGTGCCGCCGAGCTTTTGGTAGCGCTCGCCGAGGGAGGCGCAGCCGCCGTAAGAGTTGATGCCGAGGATGTCGATCTCGGGGCAAAGGCGCTGGATGTTTTTGACTTTGTCGCCGCCGATTTCGGCGATGACGGTCATCGTCGGATGATGCGGGTCGAGCTGGCGGACCATGACGGCGAGACTGTTGATGCCGGTCCAGACCGCGCCGTTTTTGCCCTGCGGATCTTCCATCTCGTTGCCGAGCGCCCACATGAGCAGCGCGGGATGGTTTTTGAATTTCTCGACGGTCGCGCGGACGTGATCGCGCTGCTTGGCCAGCCCCTCGGCGTCCGACCAGTCGAAACCCTGCCGCACCTGCCCGAGCCAGATGCCGGCGGTGACGGTAAGGCCGAGTTTTTGCGCGGCGTCAAGCGTGGCGCCGAGCGTGTCGTCGCCCCACAGGCGGATGGAATTGCCGCCCGCCGCGGCGAGTGATTCGAGCGCGTGCTCATTGCCGCCGCCGCCGCGGACGAGGTACGGCTTGCCGTCGCGGAGCAACTCGTAGCGCGCGCCGTTTTTGACCACACGCACCTCGACCGGGGCGGCGAAAACAGGCTGTGCGAGCGCGAGCAGGGCGGACAAAAGGAGCGGGAGAATTTTCATGGCTTGGTCGAGAAAGGCGGAAACCTTGGCGCAAAGCCGGGCGGCAATGCAACGCTGACGCTGGCCCGGTCTGTAGCCCATCGATGCAGGCAGGAACGGGCGGCACAGCCCGTCCTTTCGCCCTACCAAGCCAGCGAACGCACGGGGCGGCGCGTTTTGTTTTCGTGGATGCTGACGATGAGGCCGTCGGAAAGGTGGATGACGCGGTCGGCCATGTCGGCGATGACGGCGTTGTGGGTGATGACGACGGTGAGGGTGCCGAGTTCGAGGTTCACGCGCTCGACGGCTTCGAGGACGGTGATGCCGGTTTTGACATCGAGCGCGCCGGTGGGCTCGTCGCAGAGGAGGACTTCGGGGCGCTTGGCGATGGCGCGGGCGATGGCCACGCGCTGCTGCTCGCCGCCGGAGAGCTGCGCGGGGAAGTGGTCCATGCGATGGGTGAGGTCCATGAGGGCGAGCGCGGCCTCGGGGGTCATGGGGTCGCGGGCGATCTCGGTGATGAGGGCGACGTTTTCGCGGCCGGTGAGGCTGGGGATGAGGTTGTAGAATTGGAAGACGAAGCCGACGGCATCGCGGCGGAACCGGGTGAGTTCGTCCTCGTCCGCGCCGGCGAGGTCGCGGCCGCGATAGGTGAGGGTGCCGGCGGTCGGGGTGTCGAGGCCACCGAGGATGTTGAGCAGGGTGGATTTTCCGGAGCCGGAGGCGCCGAGGAGGACGATGAGTTCGCCGCGGTAAAGGTCGAGGTCGAGGCCGTCGAGGGCGCGGATTTCGGTGGTGCCGGAGGGATAGACCTTGGTGAGGCCGCGGGCGGTGAAGAGGGGCTCGCGCTTTTCGCCGCGGGACGGGGCGGATGGTGGCTCGCTGAGAGTGGGCGTGGCGGCGATGCAATTCACGACCGCGGAGTATCGGTGAGGAATGGCGAAATGTCAGCGGTGCGCGCTGAGATTGGCGAGGGCCTGCGCGGCGTCCTGGGCGATCTGCGCGCGGAGGGCGTCGAGGGAGGGGAATCTTTGCTCAGGCCGGAGGAACTGGCGGAAGGTGATTTCGAGGTCTTCGCCGTAGATGGTTTCGTCGAAGTCGAAGAGATGCACCTCGAAAACGCGCTCGCCGCTGGCGTGCTTGATCGTTGGGCGGACGCCGATGTTCACGACGCCCTTCAGCGTTTGCGCGCCCCGCCGGGCGGTGACGGCATAGACGCCGTTGGGCGGAAACTGCTCGTTGTGCGCGCTGAGGTTGGCCGTGGGAAAGCCCAGCGTTTTCCCGATGTGATCGCCCTCGACGACGGTGCCGAGAATGGTGAACTCGCGCCCAAGCAGCCGCGCGGCGCGGGCGAGGTCGCCGGCTTCCACGGCGCGGCGGATGAGCGTGCTGCTGACGATTTCGCCGTCCACCTCAACGGCCGGAACGCCGACTTCATCGAAGCCGAGTTCCGCGCCGAGTTCGGCGAGCAGCGCAAGGTTGCCGGCGCGGCCTTGGCCAAACGACCACTCGAAGCCGACGCAGATTTCACGCAGCGGCTGTGCTGCCGCCGTGAGTGCGCGGATGAAGTCGGAGGGCGCAGTCGCGGCGAAGGCGTGGTCGAAGGGGATGAGGAGGACGTGGGCGAGGCCTAGGTCGCGGATGAGCTGGAGCTTGTGCGGCGTGGAGGTGAGCAGCCGCGGCGCGTGCTCGGGCCGCAGGACGCGAATGGGATGGGGATCGAAGGTCACGGCGACGGCGGTGCCGCTGGATTTTTTTGCGTCAGCGAGGGCGCGGAGCAGCACGGCCTGGTGCCCGAGATGCACGCCGTCGAAGACGCCGATAGCGAGAAGGAGGGGGCCGGGAAGGCGGGCGAGATCGGCGATGGAGCGCAGCGGGCTCACGGGAAAATCCGAAATCCGAAATTCGAAATCCGCAACAAATCCGAAGAATTGGAAATCAGGAAAAGAAGAGGATGGGCGCGCACAGCGGTATTTCTACATTTGTCCCAATTCGAAATTGTTTCGGATTTCGATATTCGGATTTCGATATTTTCCCCTCATGCTCCCCGCATGCGGGAGACCGTCGGCAGGCTGAGGATGCGCTTCTCAATGTCGCGCGGATCGAGGGTTTTGATTTCCTCGACGGTCACGGAATGTTCGAGGGTGAACTTGCCGCTCTTGGTGCGGCGGAGGGCCTTGAGGTGCGCGCCGCAGCCGAGTTCGTTGCCGATGTCGAAGGCGTAGGTGCGGACGTAAAAGCCTTTCGAGCAGACGACGCGGAAGTCGATCTCGGGCAGGCGCACTTCCTTGATCTCGTGCGCATAGACGTGGACGAAGCGCGGCTCGCGCTCCACGACCTTGCCTTGGCGCGCGAGTTTGTAGAGCGGCACGCCGTCTTTTTTGATCGCGGAAACCATTGGCGGCATCTGGTAGAAATCGCCGTGGAATTTGGCGAACGCGGCGTCGATTTGCTCGCGCGGGAAATCAGGCACGGGCTTGGTTTCGACGACTTCGCCGTCGGCGTCCTGGCTGCCAGTGGTCACGCCGAGGGTCATGGTGCCGGCGTATTCCTTGTCTTCGGCCATGAGCAAATCCTGAATCTTCGTCCCGCGTCCGAGCGTGAGGATGAGCAGGCCGGTGGCGCGCGGATCGAGCGTGCCGCAGTGGCCGACTTTCTTGGTGTTGAGGCAGCGGCGGACGATGGCGACCACGTCATGCGAGGTCATGCCGGGGGCTTTATCTACGAGGAGGACACCGTCAAGGCTGGTCACATTCATGGTCAATGGCTTGCAAAACTTTCTCCTGAACTTCGGCGAGCGTGCCGCTGGTGCGGGCACCCGCGGCGAGCTTGTGGCCGCCGCCGCCGAACTGCGCGCAGACTTTGCTCACGTCGATTGCTGGCGACTTCGAGCGCAGGCTGATACGGATTTTTCCGTCGGCCATTTCCTCGAAAAAAGCGGCGGCGATCACGCCGTCGATCGAGCGGATGTGGTCGATGAGTCCCTCGTTGTCCTCGGGCTGCGCGCGGAGCGTGCGCGCGGTTTCGGCGCTGAGGGCGAAGCTGGCGACCCGATCTCTGCTCGTGAAACGCAGGACGTTGAGCAGCGCGCGGAGCAATTCGAGCCGGCGGCGCGGGTAGCTCTCGTACATCTTCTGCGAAAGCTCGCCGACTTTGACGCCTGCACGGATGAGGTCGGCGGCGATTTCGTAGGTGCGCGCGGTGGTGTTCGGATATTGGAACGATCCGGTGTCGGTGCTGATAGCGACGAAAAGGTTGTCCGCCATTTCGTAAGTCAGCGGCAGGTCGCATTCGCGGAAGAGTTCGTAGAGCACCTGCCCGGCGGCGGGCGCGGTGGCATCGAGATAGGCGAGGTCGCCGTAGCGTTCGTTGGTGTGGTGGTGGTCGATGTTTATCCAGACATCGGCGTGCGCGATGGCCGTGCGCGCGGTGCCGGCGCGGTTTTCGACGGCGTTGTCGAGGACGATGGCGACATCGAAACTTTGCGGCTCGGCGGGTGGCGGCGTGACCAGTTCGGAGCCCGGGAGATAGCGGAATTTTTCCGGCATGCCGTCCTCATTCCACGCGGTCACCTCTTTGCCGAGCTGCCGGAGGCAAAGGGCCATGGCGAGGGTGCAGCCGAGCGCATCGCCGTCGGGGCGCATGTGGCTGATGACGACGAAACGCTGGCGCGTGCGCAGCACGGCGGCGATGTCGGCGAGGGCGCAGTTACTTTTCATTGGGCAGCGGCGGAGCCCCGAGCTGGTCGTCGGGCGGGATCTCGATCTGCCCGAGGAGGTCGATGATGCGGTTCCCGCGCTCGATGGATTGGTCGAGTTTGAAATGAAGGTGCGGCGTGAATTTGAGGACGACGCGTTTGGACAGCAGATGCTGCAAATTGACGCGGCTGGCGTGAAGTCGCGCCATGGCTTCTTTGCCGTCGTCCTCGCTGCCCATGACGCTGATGAAGACGTGGGCGTGTTTCAGGTCGGCGGTGATGTCCACCTGCTGCACGGTGACGAGCGCGGCGTGGAAGGTGACCTCGCGAGTGATGATCTCGCTCAGCTCGCGGCGGATGAGTTCGTTGACCCGTTCAAGACGATGCTTCATGGGAAGTTGAAAGTTAGTGGTGGTGAGCCGTCGGTCGTGAGTCGGACGCGGAGTTAAGAGCCACGTCTCTCAACTCTTAACCCGCAACTCTCAACCAGTCCGTCAGAGCTTCTGCGGGAGCTTTTCGAGCGTGTAGCACTCGATGATGTCGCCGGGTTCGTAGTCGTTGAAGTCGCCGAGCTTGATGCCGCACTCGAGGCCGGAGCGGACTTCTTTCACGTCGTCCTGGAAGCGGCGCAGCGTGGCGAGCCCGCCATCGTAGATCGGCTGGCGGCCGCGGAGCACGCGGGCGCGGCCGGTGCGGGAGATGCGTCCGTCGGTGACGGCGCAACCGGCAACGAGGCCCTTGGTCAGCTCGAACACTTTCTTGACTTCGGCGTGGCCGATGACGGCTTCGCGGGTCTCGGGGTCGAGCAGGCCGGCCATGGCTTCCTTCACTTGGTCGATGAGTTCGTAGATGATCGAGAAGAGCTTGATCTGCACGCCTTCGCGCCGCGCGATGTTGGCGGCGGTGGCCT
This sequence comes from Chthoniobacter sp., assembly GCA_031424395.1. Classification (GTDB taxonomy): domain Bacteria; phylum Verrucomicrobiota; class Verrucomicrobiia; order Chthoniobacterales; family Chthoniobacteraceae; genus Chthoniobacter. The sequence continues at coordinate 8,104 of JANPHJ010000293.1, read as the reverse complement.
CGGTTTTGATGCAGAAACCGACGACGACGCAATCGCTCGCGCCGGCAAGCTGGATATCGCTTTCGCTGATTGGGCCGACGGCGGAGTGGACGATATCGAGGTCGATTTTCTTGCTCTGGATTTCCTTGAGCGCGGTGGTGATGGCTTCGAGCGAACCCTGCACGTCGCTTTTGAGAATGATCTTGAGCTTCTTGTGCTGGCCTTCCTTGAGTGTGTCGAAAAGGCTTTCGAGCGTGGCGCGCTGCGGCGTGGCGAGCTTGCCGAGACGATCTTTTTCCACGCGCTCCTCGCCGAGACTCTCGGCGGCGCGCTCGCTTTCCATGACCACGAATTCGTCGCCCGCAAACGGCAGGCCGGAGAAGCCAAGCACGCGGCACGGCGTGGACGGGCCGGCTTCCTTGATCGGCTTGCCGAGGTCGTCGATGAGCGATTTCACCTTGCCGTAAAATTTGCCGCAGATGAACGGCATGCCGGGTTTGAGCGTGCCCATTTTCACGATGATGGTGGCGGTGGGGCCGCGGCCCTGCTCGACCTGCGCCTCAATGACCGAGCCGCGCGGCGTCTGCTGCGCGCTGGCTTTGAGTTCGAGTACTTCGGCTTCGAGCTGGATGCGTTCGAGCAGTTCGTTCACGCCGTGCCCTTTGAGCGCGGCGACGGGGATGACGCCGATGGTGCCGCCCCAGTCCTCGGGCGCGAGGCCCTTTTCCTGGAGCTGGCCTTTGACCTTGTCGAGGTTCGCACCGGGCGTGTCCATTTTCGTCACGGCGACGATGATGGCGACCTTGGCGGCTTTGGCGTGGTTGAGGGCCTCGATGGTCTGTGGCATGATGCCGTCATCGGCAGCGACGATGAGGACCACAATGTCGGTGACGCTCGCGCCGCGGGCGCGCATGGCGGTGAAAGCGGCGTGGCCCGGCGTGTCGAGAAAGGTAATCTGGTGGCCGGCGTGCGTGACACTGTAGGCGCCGATGTGCTGGGTGATGCCGCCCGCTTCACCCGCGGCGACGCGGGTTTTGCGGATGGCGTCCATGAGCGTTGTTTTCCCGTGATCGACGTGGCCCATGAAGGTGACGATCGGCGCGCGATGGTGCAGTTCGTCGGCCTTTGGTTTTACGGGTTCCTTCGGCTTGAGATCAACGACCGCCGGCTTGTGGACGCCGCCGCCGACCTTGCGGGTTTCCTTTTCAAAGACGAAGCCGTGCTTAGTGCAGACCTTGCCGGCGATCTCGGCTTCGATCGTCTGATTGATCGAGGCGAAAATGTTCATTTCCATCAGGTCGCCGATGATCTTGAAGGGCGGAATACCGATGGCAGTGGCAAGATCCTTGACGGTGAATGGAGGCTTAAGGTGGATGACTTTTTCGTCGCTGGGCGCGGACTCCTCGGTCGCGGCGGCAGGAGCTTCAGCGGCGACTTCGACGGGGGCCGCAGGGGCCGGCGTTTTGGGTGCGTCCGGCTCGAGGATTCTCGAGATCGGGATGTGCGCGAAGGGTTTGTTTTCCAGCGTGGCCGGCGGGCTGCGGCGGCGTGCGGGTTTCGCATCGATCAGCGAAACGGTTTCCTGCGCGACTTTTTTCGCCGCAGGCTCGGCCGGGGTTGTCGCCTTGGCTTTTTCAACGGGAGCGGCCGACTTAGCGGAGGGTTTCGGCGCGGCGGGAGCCTTGCCCTTCGACTTGGCATCGTCGGGCTTCTTGGCGCTTGTTTTCGTGGTCGTTTTGGTTGGCATCAAAAATATTTGGGAAACCGCGTTTCATGGCTACTTCGCGACAGCCGTGCTTTTTTCAAATTCCTGCCGCGCCGCATCATGAATGGCGGTGGCTTCGTCCAAGTCGATCCCGAGCACGTCCGCGATGTCCTGCGGCGCGCTGCCGTTGGCTATCGTATCGACGCTGTTCAAGCCGACGCCGACCAGTTTCGCTGCGACTTCCGGCGTCACCTTCAGGGCTTCGGCAAAGGATAGGGCCGCACTCTCCTTTTTGCCCTCGAAGATTTTCTCGGCCGATTTGTCCTGCTCGATATTGATGTCCCAGCCAGTCAACCGCGAGGTCAGCCGCGCATTCTGGCCGCGTTTGCCGATGGCGAGCGAAAGCTGGTCTTCATCGACCTTGATGAGGATGGATTTCTTCACCTCGTCGAGCGTGACACTCTTCACTTTGGCGGGTTTGAGCGCCTCGAGCACGAGTTCCTTCATGTCCGCGCTCCAGCGGATGATGTCCACCTTCTCGTTATTCAGTTCGCGGACGATGTTTTTCACCCGCGAGCCGCGCATGCCCACGCACGCGCCCACGGGATCGACTTTATCGTTGGCGCTGAAGACCGCGATCTTAGTGCGATAGCCGGCTTCGCGCGCGATGCCCTTGATCTCCACGGTGCGGTCGTTGATCTCGCTGACTTCCATTTCAAAAAGCCGGCGCACGAAATTCGGATGGCTCCGCGAGATGATGATCTCCGGCCCGCGCGCGCCGTTTTCCACCGCCACGACGTAGGCGCGGAGGCGGTCGCCAATGTTGTAGTCCTCGGTCTGGACGCGCTCACGGTTCGGCATGAGCGCCTCGAATTTTCCCAGATCCACGATCACATCCGAGCGATCGAAGCGCCGCACCGTGCCGCTGACAATCTCGCCGGCGCGATCCTTGAACTCGTCGTAGATCATCTCCTTTTCGGCCTGGCGGATGCGCTGCATCATGGCCTGTTTGGCGGTCTGCGCGGCGATTCGGCCGAAGTCCTTCGGCGTGACCGGCACCTCGATGTCTTCGCCGGGCTGAATGTCGCTCTTGAACATTTTTGCCGTTTTGAACGAAATCTCGTCGTGCTTGTTCTCCACTTTTTCCCGCACCGTCAATTTGGCAAAAGCCTTGATTTCACCCGTCTTCGGATCGATCTCGACGCGCAAATCCCGCGCCGGGCCGACGGCCTTGCGGGCAGCCGTGAGCACGGCGGTATTGATCGCTTCCAAGAGCACATCACGTTTGATGCCCTTTTCGCGCTCAAAAAAGTCGAGGCCTGCTAGAATGTCGCTGTTCATAGAATGGTGTCCGTTTCCGGGGACAAAAAAAGTGGGTTTTGAGACCCACTGGGCTGAAGCCGGATTTGGAGTGCCCGGAAATTACGGGACGGGCGGGGAAGCGTCAAGGCGGGAAAGCAGCGCAACCTACAGCCCCGTCCGCTGCTTGATCCGCGCAATGTTTTCCCGCGCAAAATCGCGCTGATCCTGCGGCAGGTCGGGGTCATTGAGCACGCGCATGAAGGCGTCGATGGCGCGCGGCGCATCGCCCGCCGCGGTGTGGGCCTGCGCGAGGTAAAGCTGATAGCCGGAGACCGGGCGCGCCTCGGACTCGGCGCGGGCGATCAGCTTTTGCAGCGTGGCGATCTCGGTGGCATACGCATGCGCCTCGTGCGCGATTTTCGCGTGGTAAAAAAGAAGGTTCGGATCTTCCGGCAGCCGCTCGATGAGCTGCTTCGAGAGATCGTAGGCTTCGGAGAAATGCTTCGTCGCGAAGAGCAGCTGCGTCTTCGTCGCCAGCGCGGGCAGATGGTCCTTTTCCAGCGCGAGCGCGTGCGCAGCGCTGGCGAAAGCCTCGCGGTATTCGCCACGGTGCATGTGGTAAATGGCGAGGCCGTTCCACGCGTCGGGCAGCCGGGCGTCGAGCTGCACCGCCTCGTCCAGCAGTTGCTTGCCCGCCGCAAACTCGCGCACAGCCACCAGCTTCACTGCCGTTTGCGCGAGAAATGCCGCGCGGTCGTGCGCCGGTGCGCTCGCGAAACGCGCCCGCACTGGCTGGAGATCCCCCATTTGCCAGGGCCGCGCCGCCTCCCGCCGGAAAACCAGCGCCTGCGAATCGACATAGCTGAGCGACCAGTCCTTCGTTTCCGTGAGGTGGTCGAGCAGGGGGCGGTACTGGCTCGGGTCGCCAATGAAAAGCAGCGCGTCGAAGCGAAACTGCCGGTCGAGCTGGCGGAAAAGCTTCGGCACCAGCACCGCCTGGGCAAAGTCGCGCGTGCGCGCCGACTGCTCGTCGCGATCCTCCGACGTGACCAGATCGGGCCGCTGCGCCAGCAGCCATGGCCGCGCCCCGCGATTGAAGTACAGCGCCTTGGCCTGAAGCTCCCCCAGCGCCAGCACCGGCGTCTCCAGCAGCGGATTCGGATGCCGGAAATGCGCCCGCAAAATCGGCGCCTCAAACCACCCCGCGACCACGGCCAGCAGCGCTCCGGCGATGAGCAGGAGCCGGCTGCGGCGAGTGGCGGGCGTGATGAAAATTCCGGGCATGGCGGGACGCGGAACGTAGCGGGAATAATTCCTTGCGTCACCTTCGGCGCTGAATTAACTACCGCCTCCCCGATTCGTGGCACGGGTTGGTAGCTCAATGGTAGAGCAGTACCCTTTTAAGGTATTGGTTCCGGGTTCAAGTCCCGGCCAACCCACTCCCCCGCCGGCTTCGGATTCCGCGTGGAATGGCGTTGAAAGGGCGGCGGGGTTTCGCCAGCTTGTGCGCCCATTTTTCCCCTCAATGCTCAAAGCGCTCGACATCTGGCTGCCCGCGTGGCGGCGACGCAAAAAAATTTCCGAAGCTGCGCCGGGCCCGCGGCATGTGATGATCGCGGTGTGCGATCATTTCGAGCCGTTCCATGGCGTGGGGAAAGACGAGGCGCTGGCGCGGGTGGCGGTGTGGCGGCGGGATTTCGCGCAGCTCGCGGGCGAATTTCGGGACGCGGACGGCCACCCGCCGAAGCACACTTTTTTCTACCCGATCGAGCAGTACGACGCCGACGTGGTCGGCTCGCTCGCGGAGCTGTGCCACGCCACGGGCAGCGAGACGGAGGTGCATCTGCATCACGACCGCGACAACGTGGAAAATCTGCGGCGGACGCTGGAGCAAGGCGTGGAGCGGCTCGCCGGGCATGGGCTGCTTTCGCGCGATGAAAGCGGGGCGCTGCGCTACGGCTTCGTGCATGGCGACTGGGCGCTCGACGATTCGCACCCCGAGGGCCGCCACTGCGGCGTGCGCGGCGAATTGCGCGTGCTCCGCGACACCGGCTGCTACGCGGATTTCACGCTCCCCTCCGCGCCGAACCGCACGCAGACGCGCACCATCAATGCGCTCTACTACGCCCGCGCCACCGACGCGCCGAAGTCGCACGACCGTGGCCGCCGCATCCGCGCGGAACGCGAGCCGCGCCGCGCCGCGGAGGACGAACTGCTCATCGTGCAAGGCCCGCTCGCGCTGAATTGGGAGCGGCGGAAATTCGGCCTGCTGCCGCGCATCGAAAACAGCGACCTCACTGCGGCGAATCCGCCAACTGCGGAACGCCTGCGGCTGTGGATGGACTGCCGCATCGCCGTCGAGGGCCGGCCCAACTGGCTCTTCGTCAAGCTCCACACCCACGGCGCGAAACCCGAGAACACGCTCATGCTCCTCGGCGAGTCGATCCGCGCCTTTCACCGCGCCCTCGCGGCAATGGCCGCCGCGGATGCGAGCCTGCGCTTTCACTACGTCACCGCGCGCGAGCTGGTGAATATCCTGCACGCCGCCGAGGCCGCGCACTCCGGCGAGCCGGGCGGATTTCGCGATCATTGCTATCGGAAAACAGGCACGGCAATCTCGGCGTGATGCGGCTCCTTTTCGTCTCCAATCTTTTTCCCGACACGCGCGAACCCTATCGCGGCCTCGACAACGCGACCGTGCTCCAGCAGCTCAACACGCAATGGGACATCCGCGCGCTCGCGCTGCGGCCCACGCTGCCCTTCCGCTCCGGCGCGTGGTCGGCGCGCACCGAGGACAGCCGCATGCAGCCGCAGTTCCTCGCGGTGCCGTATCTGCCGAAGATCGGCAGCCGCTGGAACCATCGCCTCATGGCGCGCGCGCTGCGCCGGCCGCTGCGCGAAATTCACAGCCGGTTCCCGTTCGATGTCGTGCTCAGCTCGTGGATTTATCCCGACTCGTGCGCCGTGGCGCAGCTCTCGGGCGAGCTGGGATTTCCGTTCGTGGCCATCGCGCAGGGGTCGGACGTGCATCAGTATTTGCGGCATCCGGTGCGGCGGAAAATCATCGGGCAGGCGCTGCCCGCCGCGTCCGCCGTCATCACGCGCAGCGGCGAGCTGGCGCGGCTGCTGGGCGAAACCGGGGTCGCGTCCGAGTCGCTGCACACGATCTACAACGGCGTGAACCGCGCGATCTTTCGCCCCGCCGACCGCGCCGCCGCGCGCCAGGCGCTCAACCTCCAGCAGGACGTGCAGATCATTCTTTTCGTCGGCAATTTCTACCCGATCAAAAACCCGCTGCTGCTCATCGAGGCGCACTCGCAGGTCTGCGACGACAACACGCTTTCGCGCACCAAGCTCATCATGCTCGGCGACGGCCCGCTCGCCGGCACTGCGCGCGCGCTCGGCGACCGGCTGCACTTTGGCCCGAACGTCGTGCTCGGCGGGCGCAAGTCCGCCGCCGAAGTCGCCCGCTACATGCAGGCTGCGGATGTGCTGTGCGTGCCGAGCGTGAACGAGGGCGTGCCGAACGTCGTCCTCGAAGCTTTTGCCTGCGGGCTGCCCGTGGTCGCCAGCCGCGTGGGCGGCATCCCCGAGGTGCATCCGGGGGAAACCTGCGGGCGGCTCGTGGAGCCGCGCCTCGCGCCGGTCGCCGCCGCGCTTCGCGCGGTGCTGCGCGAGCCGCTGCCGTCCGCGCCCATTGCGGAGTATGGCGCGCAGTTCACCTGGGAAAAGACGGCCGAGGAATACAACGCGTTGCTCCTCGCCGCCGCGGGCGGATGAAAATCCTGTACCACTTCCGCACTCAAGGCACCGGCGCGGAAGGCGTCCACATCGCGGGCATCGCCAACGCCTTTGAAAGCCTTGGCCACCGCGTCATTTTTTCCAGCCCGACCGGCATTGATCCGCGCACGACAGCGGGCGCGAATCCTTTCGCCGCGAAGAAACGCCGCAGCCTGATCGCACGCCTCGCGGCGCATGCGCCCGGCTTCGTCTTCGAGCTGCTGGAGATCGCCTACAACGCCGTCGCCTACGTTCGCAACCGCGCCGCGCTCACGCGCGAAAACTGCGCGCTCATCTACGAGCGGCACGCCTTCTTTCTTTGCGCCACGGCCCTGCTCGCGCAGCGCCGCGGCGTGCCGCTCGTCGTCGAGGTGAATGAACTCGCGGGCGACGAGCGCGTGCGCGCCGACCCGTGGCTGCTCCCGCTCGCGCGGCTTGCCGACCAGATCACCTTCCAGCGCGCCAGCCTCATCGTCGTTGTCTCGCCGCATCTCCAGCGCCGCATCGCCGCGCTCGGCATCGCAGCGGAAAAAATCCTCGTCCTGCCCAATGCCGTCAGCACCGAATCGCTCGACGCGCCCGCCGACGGCGCACCCATCCGCGCCTGCCACGGCTGCGCGGATGCCGTGGTTATCGGCTTCGTCGGCTGGTTCGTCGCGTGGCACCGGCTCGACAATTTGCTCACGCAATTCGCCGCCCTCGCCACCGACGATCCGCGTCTCCGCCTCCTCCTCGTCGGCGACGGCACGCTGCGCGAACCGCTCGCCGCCCAAGCCGCCGCGCTCCACATCAGCGAGCGCGTGATTTTCACCGGCTCGGTCCCGCACGCCGAAATCCCCGCACACTTCGCGGCCATGGACATCTGCGTCGTCCCGCACAGCAACGAGTACCGCTCGCCGATCAAACTTTTCGAGGGCATGGCCCGCGCCTGCGCCATCGTCGCACCGCGCACCGAGCCCATCGCGCAGGTCATCGGCGACGGCGTGAACGGCCTCCTCTTCGACCCGCAAGACCCCGCCTCCCTCCGCGCCGCCCTCCAGCGCCTCATCAGCGATCCCGCACTCCGCCAGCGCCTCGGTGCGGCCGCGCGCGAAACCGTCCGCGCGCACCACACCTGGGATCGCAACGCCGAAGCCGTCCTCCGCAAAGTAGGCGGGACTTCCTAGTCCCGCGGCACGACGGGCGCAGGCGGTGGGATGGCTCGGTGCGCGCCGAGCCCACGGCCTCGCTGCGCTCGCCCTGCGGAACTAGGAAGTCCCGCCTCCTTTGCTCTGTCCCCTTGCCGCTCGCATCTTTCCTTCCCCTTCCCACACGGTGCGTGAATGATTCGCCAAACAC
>JANPHJ010000292.1:0-13104 GCA_031424395.1 Chthoniobacter sp. | reverse complement strand
GGTTCGAGCAGTGCTTCGCCAACCTGAACGCATCCCTAAAGCAGCGCCCCAACAATAGCCTCCAACCCCTCCCAATCCGCGCACCGCCACCTATGAAATACGCACCGACCGTCGCCGGCATTCTGCTCGGCCTGCTCTTTGTCATGGCCTCAATCGTGGTCCTATTCAACCTCGTCCATATGCCGCCGCCCCCCGAAGGCACGCCCGCCGCGATGTTCATGGGTGCCTTAGGTCCGACGGGTTACATGACTTTCGTCAAAGTGTTGGAACTGCTCGGCGGCATTCTTGTCGCCATTCCGCGCACCCGCAACTTTGGCCTGCTCGTGCTCGGCCCCATCATCGTTAATATCCTCGCCTTTCAGATCTTCATTATGAAAGGGACGACGCTCCTCGACCCGATGCTCATCGGCATCGTGGTCCTGACGAGCTATCTCCTGTGGGTCGGGCGCAGAGCTTTTGCCGGACTTCGGAATCCATGAGCCGCGTCCGCGTCATGGTTGGCACCAAGAAAGGTGCGTTCATGATGGGAAGTCAGCGGCCCGCACTTCGCGGGCTGGGAGATGTATCAGCTCAAAGGTTAGCCAGTGAACCCGGACCGCATCTAGGCGTCGCAGACTAGCGGTTGGTTCGGCCAGATCATCCAGCGCTCCGACGACGGCGGCAAGACCTGGGCGACACCTGGCGGCGAGCCGCTGCCGACTCCGGGCGAGATGCCGAAGGGTGAGAGTAACAAGTTTACCTATGAAGGTGAGGTGGGCACCCATAAGTGGTATGACGGCACGCAGCATCCGTAGGAATTCAAGCGCGTGTGGCATCTGGAACCTTCGCTCACGGAGCCGCACACGGTGTTTGCCGGAGTGGATCGCCATGCACCCATCGCGCCCGGAGGTGCTCTATATGCAAAAGCATTGGGATGTGATGCGCACCGATAACGCCGGTGAGATGTGGTATGAGATCAGTGGCCATCTCCCGACGGACTTTGGCTTTCCCATCGACGTGGACGCCCACGAGCCCGAGACGATCCATGTCGTGCCCCTTAAGAGCGACTCCGAGCACTTCCCGCCGGAGGGCAGGCTGCGTGTCTGTCGCAGTAAGAGAGGCGGTCACGAAGGGGAGGCGCTGACCAAAGGACTGCCGCAGCAGGACTGCTATGTGAATGTGCTGCGCGACGCGATGGCGGTGGATGCGCTCGACCCTGCGGCATTTATTTCGGCACCACCGGGGGCAGGTTTATGGTTCCACCGACAGCGGCGACTCATGGCAGTGTATCGTCCGCGACTTGCCCGCGGGCTATTCCGTCGAGGTCCAGACGCTGCCATGACCCGGGTGGTGCTGCCCTTTCACCTGCGCACGCTGGCGCGGGTGGAGGGCGACGTGGAAATTGGCGCTGAAAGTTCCGCCGACCCTGCGCGCGGTGCTTGATGCGCTGGAGGCCACGCACCCCGCGCTGCGCGGAACCATCCGCGATCACACTACCCTTCAGCGCCGGCCTTTCGTGAGATTTTACGCCTGCAAGGAAGACCTCTCGCACGAGCCCGCCGACACCCCGCTGCCCGCCGCCGTGGTCACCGGCGCGGAGCCCTTGGTCATCGTCGGTGCGATGGCGGGCGGCTAGATGTTTTTCAGCTCGCCGGTGCTGTCGCCCATGCGGTCGGTCTTCACGCCCATGCGGTCGAAGAGTGACATGTAGAGATTGGTCATCGGCGTGTCCTTGTCATAACGGACGTGGCGGCCGGGTTCGAGCGTGCCGCCGCCGCCGCCGGCGAGGATCACGGGGAGTTCGTTGTGATTGTGGGCGTTGCCGTCGCCGATGGCGCTGCCGCAGACGATCATGGAGTTGTCGAGCACTGAACCACTGCCTTCGCGCATGGCCTTCAGTTTGCCGAGGAAATAGCCGAACTGCTCGATGTGGTAGCGGTTGATCTTGGCGATCTTGTCCTTTTTTTCCTGGCTGTTGCCGTGGTGCGAAAGGTCGTGGTGCCCGTCGGTTACGCCGATCCAAGGGTAGGGGCGGTTGCTGCCGTCGTGCTGCACCATCATGGTGGCGATGCGCGTGGCGTCGGTCTGGAGCGCGAGGGCGAGCAGGTCGTACATGATTTTGACGTGCTCAGTGAAGTCACCGGGGATGCCCTCGGGCTTTTCCATGCTGCTCGGCTTGGGCGCGGTGGCCTTGAATTTCGCTTCCTGCTGGATGGCCGTCTCGGTCTCGCGGAGGCCGGTGAGATACTCGTCCATTTTGCGCCGGTCGGTCGCTCCGAGCTTGGACTGGAAAGCCTTCGCGTCCTCGCGCACCACGTCGAGGATCGACCCGCGGCAGCTCTCGCGCAGGGCGCGGCCGGCGGCGAGGTCGGGGTCTTCCTCGTTGGTAAAAAGGCGCTCGAAAACGATGCGCGGATCGCCGAGCGGCGGCATCGGGGTGTTCTCGTTGCGCCAGGAAATATTGTGCTGATAGATGCACGCGTAGCCGGAATCGCACGCGCCGGCCTGGCGCAGCGACCCCTCGCAGCTCAGCTCCAGCGAAGGCAGCCGCGTGTTTTTTCCCACCTGCAAAGCGGCGACCTGATCCGCCGAAATGCCCACCGCGATGTCCGCGCCCGCCGTCTTGCGCGGATGCGCGCCGGTGAGGAAAGCGGCGTTCGCCCGCGCGTGATCGCCCGCGCCGTCGCCGAGCGCCTTGGCGTTGTTGTGGCCGAGGCCGCTGAGCACGGAAAAGTTGGCCTTGAAGGGGGCGAGCGGTTGGAGGGTCGGGGGCAGCTCGAAGTTTGCGCCCGTCGCCTTCGGCGTCCAGTTTTCCATGTCCATGCCGTTGGGCATGTAGAAAAAGAGCATCCGCCGCACGGCGCCGCCGACCGCCGCCGCTTTCACCGCCGGCAGCATGCACTCGAGGAAAGGCAGGGCGAGCGAGACGCCGAGGCCGCGCAGAAAGGTGCGCCGCGGGAGATAGATGGATTTGTCCGGGATGTGCATGGCGGGTGGGTGCGGTGGAAAAAAACGCGCCGGAAGCTGCCACCGTTTCACCGCCGGCGCGAGCCGGAAAAACGCCCGGCTCAAGTCCCGTCCAGCGGCCGTTTTCGGCCACGGATGGGCACGTTCGGATACAGTCCGGGGCAGCAGCCCATCTGCTCGACGAAGGCTTTGTTGAACGCGCTCAGGCTCGCGTAGCCCACGGTCATTGCCGCCTCGGTCACGTTCATCTTCCCCGTGCGCAGCAGCTCCGCCGCTTTCTCGATGCGTATCATCCGCAGAAATTTCGGGATGCTCGCGCCGGTTTCCTGCGCGAAGACGCGGCTGAGATAAAACGGGCTGCACGCCACTTCCTCCGCGAGCATTTCCAGCGTCGGCGGATTTTCCACATCGCGCTTGAGGAGAAAGCGCACGCGCTCGATGCGCTCGCGGTTGGTCCGCTGATGGCGCTGACAGAAAAGCTCCGCCGGGTCTTCCTCGGGAAAAAGCGTCTGCGCCAGAATCTCCAGCACCCGTCCGAGATACCACGTCTCCCGCGCCGGCGCAGGCACCGGCGGCTCCACGAACTGCACGCGCGACGCGAACAGCGCCGCCGGCAGCGCGAGAATTTCGAGATACGGCGGCACCTTCGCGCCGCCCTCGATGAAGCGCCGCACCGGCAGCTTCAGCCGGTCGAGCATCGTGGAAAAATGCGCGCTCAGAAAATCGCGCGACAGCTCCAGCGTGAGGAAACGGTGCAGCGAACCCGCCTCGCGCACCGCCCGCATGCGCTCACCCTGCGTGGTGTAAAGCGCGAGCTGTCCCGGCCCGAGCCGGCGCTCCGCCGTGCCGTCCGCGAGCCGCGCCGCGCCCGAAAAATTCAGGCAGATTTCCAAGCTCCCCGGATGAAAACTGCGCCCCCAATCCATGTCGCGATCGACTAGGAAATCATGCCACTCGACGCTCAGCCCGCCGTGAAAAAAACTTCCGTGCAGGGGCTTCCAAGTCCCAGTGATGCCGCGCCACGCCGCGTCTTCCTCCGCGGGTGCGGGGGAGGCTGGGCGAGGATTGGCGGCGGGTTTTTTCAAATGCGAATCGAGCCTCAATAGAGGGGAGAGAGGGCATTTCAAATGGTTTCCGCCGGCCCACGGCCAAGTGGGCGAGGCCGCGCAGAAGGAATGCAATCTTACGGCAGCGGAGGCCGCGGGGCTGCGCTTACGGCGGTCGAAGTGGCCGCCGTTGAGCGGCGGCCAGCCTTATGATGCGCATTCCTCCGCGGCAGCGGCGCGGCTCCTTTTGTATCCAGAACGGCTCTCTGCCGGACACAAAATATCCGCCCACCACATGCCAGCGGGGCGTCATCCACCTGCCGGTTTGGGCTTTTGAAATTTTCGCTTCTGGGAAAAGGCCTTCCGCCACGGGTTGTCGCACGCGCTGCTAAAGGCGCGTGCGCCAACCGCTCCGTTGCGGCATGGCACCACGAAACCACCCCACCCTCAATGTCCCGACTCATCCTCAAATCCACGCTGCTCACACTCCTCTCCACGACCTCGCTCCTGGCCGCCACGCCCACGCGCATGCCGGAGACCACCACCACCGGCTTTGGCTCCGTGCTGAGCGAGAGCACGCCCATCGGCGTCACCGGCCGGCCTGAATGGACCAGCGCCCGCCGTTTCCCTGGCACCCGCGTTTACCTCCAGCAGGAGCCGTGGGAAGTGGGGATCGAGAGCTGGTGGCGCATCAAGAATCATCGCGACGGCACGCTCTCACACCGCCTGCTGGAGGAGGTGGAAATCGGGCTGCCTTACCGGATGCAGCTCGACCTGTACAATGACATCGAAGGCAACCAAGAGGGGCGCTTCCACTGCCAGAGTTTCAATGTGGAGCTGCGCTGGGCGCTGTTCGACTGGGGCAAGGTCTGGGGCAACCCGACGCTCTACGCAGAATACAAATTTGCCGACCATCACTGGGGGCCGGATGTGTATGAGACGAAGCTGCTGCTCGGCGACCAGTTTGCCCAGCGCTGGCACTGGGGCGTGAACTTTGTCTGGGAAGCCGAAACCGGCGGCGAACGCGAGCAGGAGTTCCAGATTGCTGGCGGCCTGAGTTATTCCGTCATTGATGGCAAGCTCGGTGTCGGGGTGGAGTTTCTCTATGACCATGACACGGTGAAAGGCGGACGCAGCACGCCGGCGAATCAGTTCAGCATCGGCCCGAGCATCCAATGGCGCGTAACCCGGCACTGGCATGTCGATCTGTCCTGCATGTTTGGCACCAGCAATGACTCGGATCGCCAGATAGGTTTCCTCGTTATCGGCTACGATTTCGGGGGGTCCGGCGGTCATGCGGAAAAGGCTGGCAACGCGGCTAAGAACTACCTGCCGGCGGCCGGCCGGGCCGACCATTTCACGCCCGTGAGCGGGCGGCATAACTAAGCCGTCAGCAGTCCCATGACGCGCAGCGCCATCATTGCTTCGCTGATGTTTCACGGCGGGCTCCTTTTCCTGGTTGGCTGGCAGTTCACCAACGCCACACGCATCAGCTCCGCCCGCGCCGGGGCCGAGGCGTGGTTTTTGGCGGACGGACCGCTCTTTACTGTGCCTTCATTTCCACCGGAGCCAGCCACCGAACCGCAGCTCGCAGCCCCGGTTTTTATCCAGCCCCCGCCAGTCACGGTGCTGGCTTCATCGAAGACGGCGGCCTTTGACAGCTTGCCCGCAGCCGCGCGCGAAAGACCTGTGGCAAAGCGTGGCGTCTCGGGTTCCAAAGGTGGAAGGAGCGCTCAGCGCGGAGCGCAAGGAGCAGGTGCGGCAGGGCGCGAAGGCGGTCTGCACGTCGAGGGCTATGTGGCGCCGCGATTCCTGCTGCGTTACAAGCCGCGCTATCCCGCGGAAGCGCGCGCGCGACGCTTGGAAGGCACCGTGCTGCTGCTCGTCTCTATTGACGTTGCCGGTCAGGTGACGGGCATAGGTTTGCTCCAGAGCTGCGGGCACCAGGTGCTCGACCGAGCCGCCCTCGCGGCCGTTCGTGCGTGGCGGTTCAATCCGGCGCGGCAGGATGGCGTGGCCGTCGCCGCGCGGGTGGAAGTGCCGGTGCGTTTTCGTTTCAAGGAGCACGCCGCCGACCGCTCCTGAAAGCGGAGCTGCGCCGCGCTAAAGGCGCGCGATTTGCCCGGGATGCCGCCGGCGGTGCAGCGCGCGGAGGATGAGCCGCCCGGCGATGACATGCGCGGGCAGCAGCACGCCGGAGCCGAGGCCGATCCACGCGTGCCAGCGGCTGAGCCATTCGCGCAGCGCTTCGCCGCCCGCGTAGTAAAGGCCGTAGCCGGTGACGATGAGGAAGGCGTTCACGGCAATGAGCAGCGCGCCGCTGAGGCGGTTTTTGTCCGCTTTCCAGCCGCGCCGGATGTGCGTGGCGAGCGCGCCGAGGATGAGGAGGGCGAGCATGGCGGCACCGCCGTGGATTTTCATCAGCAGCCGCGGAATCGTCTCCCAGCCTTGGTCTTCGAGCCGGCCTTGCGCGTACATCCAGCCCGCGCCGGTGCCGAGGAGCGCGGCGAAACTGAGATAGACGGCCGCCTTGAACGGGCGGTTAAGACGAAAGGTGGAGCGCTTCATGCCAGCCGGGACTGCACCGGGCTTCCGCGCCCGTGGCAACAAAGATGGCAGCGGCGCGAAACTGCGTGAGCACCGGGAGCGCGGCTTCGCCGGTGAGCATGACGAGCTTGGTGAGCGCATCGGCGAGCATGGCCGTGTCTGCGCGCACGGTCGCGGAGCGGATGCGGCGGGCCTGCGCGCCGGTGCGGGGATCGACGATCGGCCCGAGGGCGCTGCCGGGCACGAGGCGGTCGGCGAAATAGTGCGCGGAGGTGGCGAGCGCGGCGTTTTGCAAAGCGACGGTGGTGAGCGTGGCGCGCGGATCGTCGGGATGGCGGATGGCCACGGGAAACGGCGCGTCGCCAAAAGCGCGGAGGTCGCCGCCGGCATTGACGAGTCCGCGCGGCACGCCGCATCGCTGCAGCGCGGCGACGGCCTGATCAACCGCGAAGCCTTTGGCGATGCCGCCGAGATCGAGGCGCACGCCGGGTCGGTGCAAGCGCACGGTGCGGTCGGGGCGCAACTCCACAGCGGCGAAAGTGGCGGCGCTCGCGCCCGCGCCCGTCGTGGGCAGAAAGCCCAGCGCCTCCAAATGCGGCGCGACGGTGACATCGAAAACGCCGCCCGAAACGCGGTGCATTTCCGCCGCCGCGGCGAGCACCTCGAACGTCCATACGTCCACCTCGACGGGCCGCCGCGCCGCCTCGCGATTGATCTGCGAGAGCATGCTCACCGGATCGTGCCAGCTCATCCGCCGCTGCACTTCCCCGACCGCGGCAAACGCTTCGCTGATCGCGCGCTGGCCCGCGCTTTCGACCAGGCCGCCGACCGTGATTTCGACGAGCGTGCCGAGCAGCGGGCGCGCGCGCCGCAGGTTATTTGAGGGCGACGGCATGGAGGGCGAGCACGCGCCGCACACCCTCGGCGACGTGCCGGCTGGAGAGGGTGGCTCCGCTGATATTCGTGATGTCCTGATCCAGCCGCAGCGGGGCCTCCGCGGTCTTGCCGATGAACTGCGCGCGCCATTTTGCCCCGCGCACCTCGCCGCCGTAGGACTCGCGGTATTCCAGAATCTCGATCTGTTTCACCGCGCCGTTTGCGCTCAGCCCCACGGCGTAGGTGATGAACTCGTGCTTGCCCAGCACCTCGTCGGCGATGAACCAGCCACCGCCCGCCACCCGCCAGACTTTCGGGTCGGTGCGCAGGCGCAGGTCGCTCGCTTTCTCGATGGCTTTGCGCTGCTCGGACGTGAGTGCAACCGCGGCAGGCGTCAGCGCCGCACCGGGAAAGATGAGCTTCTGGGCCTGCTCGATGGTGAGATACGTGACGGCAAAGCACGGCGCGGATGTGCTCAAAATGAGCGCCGGCGGGACGGCGAGAGTTTTCCAAGTCATCCGCGTATAAGATCAGAAATTGTAGCCCACCTTGAGCCGGATCTCGTGGCGCTCGTGGTGCTCGAGATCGAGCTGCGAGGAGCGGGCGGAACCGGGCGCATCGCCGGTGACCTGCGGCAGCCAGGTGAGCGTGGCCCACCACCGCTCGCCGCCGTAGTGCACCGCCGGCCCAGCGAAGAACGCCCAGGATTCCTGATCGTGGAGGTTCATGTTCGGGAACGCTGTCTGATAGCGCGCCTCCACGCCGACGAACCACTTGGGCGCCACGCGATAGCAAATGCCGCCGGTCGCCTCCAGGACCAACTCCCCGTCATAGCTCGCCCCGCCCGCCGGCCGGGGCCGGCCCCACTCCAACTCGGTGGTCAGATTCAGCGCGGTGATGAGCTGATCATCGAGGAAGTTTTTCTGGAGGATCACCTTCGTCTCCAGCTCCCATTCCAGCACCTCGTCGCCTGATCCCGTCTCGGTCAGCGCGTAGCCCGGCTCCACGTAGAAGGCGAGGCCGACTGGGTCCTTGTACGGGCTCAGGACGCTGTATTTCACAGCGAGCTGGTTGCCGTTGTAGGCAAAGCGATGCAGCCGCTTCGCCGCGCCGGCATCGTCCTCGATGGAGCCGCCCGCATAGCTGTGGTAGCGCTCGTTGAAATAGAGCGACACCTGGAGACGGTCGGTGATGCCGTACTCGATCTCCTGTTTGAAATCGAAGCCCGCATAGTTGCCCGGGCCTTTGTCGAGCCGCGCGGTCGTCCACGAGTAGGCCTCGAATTTTCCTTTGGGCAGAGTCTCCGCCGCGTAGGTGTAGCCGAAAAAGTTTTCGTCGGCGCGGACGTCGGGCAGCGGGAGCATGGCGGCGAAAGCAGTGAGGCCGAAGCAGCGGAGGGTAGTAGATAGAGAGGGTGTGTTCATGAGGGCGCACTACAACACCGTTTGGCGCATCCCGCCTGCCCGGCGTTGCGCTGGTTTAGCTTGGAATTGCGGTCGCGGCAAACGGCTTGCGGCTCGCGAAATTTCTTCCCGCCCGTGAATAGGTGAGCGACCTCCGGCGTCACAATGACCGCATCCATTAACCTATGAAAAAACTCCTCATCACCACACTCCTCTTCGCCGGGCTGGTCGCCTTCGTCCCGACCGCCAACGCCAGCCACAAGAAAAAGAAATACCACTGCGACCACACCGATTACTACCGGAGCTATCAGCCGAGTTATCGGTATTACGAAGAGCGGCCGGTTTACTATCGCGCCGCGCCCGTCGTGCGGTACCGCAGCTACGGCTACGAGGACTGCCGCCCAAGTTACCGGGACCACCACCGGTCGTCGCTGTCGTTTGCCTTCGGCTTCTAAGCCGCGCGGCCACGGCCAAATTTCAAACCGCGGGGCGGGCCAGTCAGCCCGCCCCGCTTCAGTCGGTCCAAAGGTCGTCCCCGTGGGCGCTCTCGTTGGCAGATAACGCCGATGCCCAGTCCATTCCGCGCCGTTCCGGTTGTCGTCAGGCCGCCGCGGGCAGGGTCAGCAGATCCTGGCGCGGGTCGCGTTTGCCGGAGCAGCGCGGGTAGGTGGTGCAGCCCCAAAAGGCCGAGCCGGTGGTGCGGTTTTGACGGATGACCATGGCGCCGCGGCAGGAGGGGCATTCGGGATCAAAAATCCGCGCTTGCGCGGTGAAGCCGTCCAGCCAGCTCGTGACGTCGAAGATGTTTTCCTCCGGGCGCTGCACCGCAGCGATCTGCCGGGCCAGGGCGCGCCCGTCGATGAGGTCGATGGATTTCCCGGCGGCGAATTCACGCGCGTCGCGGGAGAAGTCGCCCGTTGTGACGAAGACGCCGCGCGGGGCCGCCGCATCGGTCATCGCGCCGAAAAACTCGCGCATCTCCCGCGCGGTGACGCGCGCCGTTTTCCAGTGCTTGCACTGCACCGGGATGCTCTCGCCATCGCGCCGCAGCACGAGGTCGATGCCGCCGTCCGCACCGAGCGCGGCGGACAGTTCGACGCCATAGCCCTGGCGGCGGAAAATTTCCCCGACCAGCAGCTCGAACTGATCCCAGCTCAGCGTATGGAGACTTGGCACCTGCTCCGCGGGCGCGGCGGACAAGGGAGGCGGGGGAGTCGTGGCGGGTGCTGGCCGAGGCTGCCGGCGGCGGGCTTTTTTCACGACCAAGCCGAGCGCGCCGATCACTACAGCCGCCCAAACTAGCAAACGGTCCGAGCCCTTTGGCCGCGCTGGCGCGGCGGGGGTTGCGGCGGCGGGCTGGGGCGAGGGTTCAGTTTTCGGTTTCACCCGCGGCTGCGGCGTGGCGGTTTCACCCACGGCGCTGAGGCTGGGCTCGGGCCGCGCCTCGTCCACCCATATTTCCGCGGGCCGCGCCGGCGCCGGTGTGGGGGTTGGCGGGGAGGTGGCGTTGGAAAGCACCACTGGTTCGCTTCGGCCGGACTCGGGCGCAGGCGTGGCCGCCGCCGCGGTGGGCGCGGGAGCCGTGGGCGCGTCGAATTTCAGAAAGCTCTCGGTGACGATGGCTTCGGCGGGTGAAAGCGCGTGGCCGCCCTGGAAAAGCATGGTCGTCGGGCGGGTCGCGGCACATTGCGCGGTGGCTCCGTCGGCGCGATACCAGCTCCGCGTGGGCGAGCCGCTGCTGGACGCGACGGTCCAGCGCGGCACACCGCCGTTGGCTTGGAGGAGCGCTTGAATTTCGGCCTCTTCGAGGTAGCCGGTGCGGCGGTAGGTGAGCTTGCCGACCGTGCCGGCTTTGAACTCGAGCTGCGCCGACCAGCCTTCCCAGTAATACACGGCGAGCTGCCGCCCGTGATCTTCGACCGCCGCGGCCCCGTGGCGCGCGGTGATCTGCGCCGCAGTTTCGCCGAGCTGGAGGGCGTGGCTGGACGCGCCCGCGAGCGCAAAAAGCAGCGCGCCAGCGAGGAGTCGGAATAAGCGGGCGGAGGCCATCGGCCAGTATGAAAGCAGGATGTTGACCACGAGCGGCGGGGATTTGCGGCGCGGTGCGTCCGCACATTGCGGGGAAACGGAAAGGGCTCTAAGAATCGCGCCGTCCGCGACCTCTCCTTAGTCCACATCCGCCATGCGCCTTTTCCTCACCTGCACGCTCACGCTTCTGCTCGCCACGCTGAGCGGCCGGGCGGCGGAGACGGGTGCGGAAGCGGTGCGTCTGGCGGGCAAAGTGCGCGAGATTTTCGAGGCGAAATGCCTGGACTGTCACGGGCCGGAACTGCCGCGGCCCAAGGGGAAATTTGGCTACGTGCTCGATCTCCGGCGCGTGGCGGCCAACCCGGAATACATCGAGCGCGGGCACCCGGAAAAATCCGAACTCTACAAGATGGTGCGCGACGACGACATGCCCGGCGAGGACGCCAATGTGCCGCCGCTGACCAAGGACGAAAAGGAGGCCGTGCGCCGCTGGATCGAGGTCGGCGCTCCCGAGCCGCTGGCGGCGGAGCGGCCCGCGCCAGCCACGAATGGCACGGAGCAAAAACTGGAGCTGCCCTTCTGGAAACGCGCGCTCCGCATGCTCGGGCGACTGCATCCGGTGTCCACGCACTTCCCCGTCGCGCTGATGCTCGTGGCCGTCTTCGCCGAAGGGCTGGCGTGGTGGACCCAGCGCCCGTCGTGGCTGCAAACGGTGCGCCTGCTCGTGGTGCTCGCGGCGCTCGGCGCGGTGGCGGCGGTGGGGCTCGGGTGGATCAACGCCTACTTCACCAGCTACGTGGGTCAGTCGGCGTCGATCCTCGGCTGGCATCGCTGGCTGGGCACGGGGACGGGCGTGTGGTCGGTGGTCTGCGCGGGCCTGGCGACGCTCGGCAAATGCGAGGAAGGCACCAAAGACCGGCAGCGTTTCCGCGGCGCGCTGCTGCTCGGCGCGGCGCTCGTCGGCGTCACCGGCTTCCTCGGCAGCGCGCTGATCTACGGGCTGGATCACTACGCGTGGTGAGGGGAAACGGCGGACGGCAGGCGCAATCGGGCCGCAGAATCCTCAGAAATTTCCAAACACTAACTCAATGACCTTGCGTAGATTTTTCGGCGGTAGGTTTGGGTATCTTTTCATAAGCCAAAAACGCTCCATCTCTTCTTGGACTCAAGCCATTGAGTAAAGGCTGACCAACTCCGCCAAGATACGTTTGAACCGTCTCTTTGCTCAAAGCAGTCACCGGCCGAGAACTGCCTATTCGCGATGCACTCGGCGATCGTAAGTGCGAGATCCCGCGTAAGATAACGAAGTGGGCCCCCCACGCCTCCGGTCTCGGAGACCTCCGAGTCGTGGCCTCTTTGCGAGTTTGCGGATCGGTTGAGGTGAGGAGCGCTCGCATCGTCGTGGAGTAGTCGTTGAAATAGTCACGGCAGGCAACGAATGCTCGGATGGCGCTCGCTCGCACACGCGAACTGGAGTGTGTGAGTGCGTAATGAATTGCTGCTGGGAGCGACGGCGCCGCCAGTCTGGAAAACCCGGGCTTACTTTGGAGATGTTCCGCGAACATGAGCGCGAAGATTTGGTCCAACTCGTCATTGGAATGCAGGCAGTCGAGAAGGTCGGTAACTAAATCGGCGGAAGCTGGAATGCGGAGAATATCCGTCGCCGCAATTCCATCTTTGAACGCGCGGGGGTTTGGAATTCGGGCAATCAGGCTTTCTCGTTTCACGGAAGAAGAAGCGGAACATTCTTATGGCAACCGCACCGCGTGCTAACACGCGCTATTACTTCTTCAACGGCGGCGGCGCGGCCTTCCCACCCGGCTGGGCGGCGAGGAGCTGGTTTAGCAGTTCGCTTTTCGGCGGGACGAAGGTGATGCGGGCCTCGCCCTGGACGATCTGCTGCATCTCCAGAATCTCGAACATCGAGTCGATGATCTCGCGGTCCTGCGAGATGAGCTGGAGGGCTTCGCCGACAATCCGCGGACGCATGGCGGCGGCCTTGGCAAACTCAATGGCCGCCTGCCGCTCGGCGGTGCTGGTGATGATGCTCACCTGGTTCGCGCCGTCCTGCTTGATCGCGCTGGTCACTTGCCGGAGCCGGTTCACCACCTTTTCCTCGATCTGCCGGATCATCCCCGCGTCGCGGAAATGCACTTTGCGGATATAGACGCTGCCGAGTTTGTAGCCCCATTCGTTGGACTTCGGCGAGACCTCGGTGCGCACGGTGAGCGACATGGCGTGGCGCGTTTCGAGCATGG
>JANPHJ010000291.1:0-6399 GCA_031424395.1 Chthoniobacter sp. | reverse complement strand
GGGATGCTCGTGCGCGCCGTCGCCAGCGTTGATGATGCTCGCGCTGAGTCGCTCGGCGAGGAATTGCGCCGCGCCCGCGGAGCTGTGGCGGAGGACGATGATGTCGGCGTGATTGGCTTCGAGCACCTTCGCGGTGTCCTTGAGCGTCTCGCCTTTCGTGAGGCTGGAAGTGCTCGCCGAGATATTGATGACGTCGGCGCTGAGGCGCATGGCGGCTAGCTCGAAGGAGACGCGGGTGCGGGTGCTGGGCTCGACGAAAAGATTGACGAGCGTCTGACCGCGGAGGGCGGGCACTTTTTTGATGTCGCGGGTGCCGACGGTTTTGAAGGCGGCGGCGGTGTCGAGCAGCGTGGTAATTTCACCGGCGCTGAGTGGCTCGATGCCGGTGAGGTCTTTGCGCGTCCATTCCGCCTTGCTGATTTCGGGTGCAGTCATGGTGGGGAAAATCAGGTCCGGCTCATCAGGACGGCGTCGTCGCCGCCGTCGGTGGCGGTGAAGCGGACGTGGACGCGTTCGTCCAGCGCGGTGGGCAGGTTTTTTCCCACATAGTCCGCGCGAATGGGCAGCTCGCGGTGGCCGCGATCGACGAGCACGGCGTACTGGATGCGCGCGGGGCGTCCGAAGCTGGAGATCGAGTCCATGGCGGCGCGGCAGGTGCGGCCGGAGAAAAGCACGTCGTCGGTGAGGACGATGGTTTTTTCCTCCAGCGCCTCGGGCAAGATGGTGCGCTCGACACGCGGCGGGATGCGGTGCCGGTGCAGGTCGTCGCGGTGCATGGCCACATCGACCACGCCGGAAAAAACGCTGACGCCGCTGAACTGCGCGATGAGCGCGGCGAGCCGCTGCGCGATTTCCACGCCGCGCGACGGGATGCCGATGAGCGCGACGGTGGCGAGGTCGGGATTGCGCTCGATGATTTCGTGCGCGATGCGCCGGAGGGCGCGTTCGATGGCCGCAGCGTCGAGGATGACGCTGGACCTTGGGGGCGGTGGAGTGGGAGTGGGATTCATGTTCCTTGGCGACCTCGCGGGATCGCCATTAAAGGAGCGGGAAGCGATGTCAGTTCATCGTTTGCCTGTGTCGCTTCTCACGCCACGACGAGCGGTGTTTGATGATCCAGTCGAGCAGCGCCTTTTCAAATCCGACATCGTGCCCGGCCTTTTCGCTCTCGATCCATTTGTGGCGCAGGATTTCCTCACGCTCGGCGAGGAACTCTTTGTAGAGCAGGGATTCTTTGACGAGGTCGGGGTTGTCGTCGGCGGAGGCGGTCATCGGTGCGCGAATTTCCATAAATGTCACCGAACCGTCAAACGCTTAACGCGGGAAAGTTGGCGCGGAGTTTTCTTGCGTGGAAAGGCGGTGCGGCTTTGCCAAAGCGCTGGCGATGAATAGTGTTCATGGAAACACTATGTCGCTCGCCTGGATGGTCGTTGATTTCAATTCCTACTTCGCCTCGGTGGAGCAGCAGATGGAGCCGCGCTTGCGCGGCCAGCCGGTCGCCGTGGTGCCGATGAATGTGGACAGCACCTGCGCCATCGCGGCGAGTTACGAGGCAAAAAAGTTCGGCGTGAAAACGGGCACGCGCGTGAGCGACGCGAAGCGGATGTGCCCCGGCTTGCGGATCATCGAGGCGAGGCATGAGCACTACGTCGAGTATCACCACGCGCTGCTTACGGCCATCGACTCGTGCATCGAGGTGCGGAAGGAAAACGTGATGTCGATCGATGAAGTGGCGTGCGAACTCACCGGCAAAGTGCGCGAGCGCGCGGCGGCGCTGGAAGTGGCGCGGCGGATCAAGGCGGTGATCGCGCGCGACGTGGGCGAGTGCCTGCGGAGTTCGATTGGCATTTCGACAAACGTCTTTCTCGCGAAAACCGCAAGCGACATGCAGAAGCCGGACGGGCTCACGGTGATCGAGCGGGAGGAGCTGCCGGGCGTGCTGCACCGGCTGGAGTTGCGCGACCTGTGCGGCATCGGCGCAAACATGGAGGAGCGGCTGCACGCCGCGGGGATCCGCACGGTCGAGCAGCTTTGCGCCGCGCCGAGGCACGAGTTGCATGCCGCGTGGGGCGGGGTGGAGGGGGAGCGGATGTTTGAGCTCCTGCGCGGCAATGTGGTGGCGCGTCCGCCGGTGCGGCATTCGTCGATCGGCCACTCGCACGTCCTGCCGCCGGAGGAACGCAATGAGGCGAGCGCCTGCGCGGTGCTGCACCGGCTGCTGCAAAAGGCGGCGATGCGGCTGCGGCACAACGGCTACCTCGCGGGCGGACTGGCGCTGAGCGTGAAATATCTGCGGCGCAACCGCTGGAGCGACGAACTTTTTTTCCGCGAGACGACGGACACGATGGAATTCATCCACGCCCTGCAAACGCTGTGGGCGCGCCGTCCGCATGGCCACGCGCCCCTAGCCGTCGGCATCACGCTGAGCCGCCTCGCGGTGCCGGAGAATGTGACGCCCGCACTTTTCCCGGAGAGCCGTCCGCGCGAAAAACTCGACCGCGCGCTCGACACGCTGAACAAGCGCTACGGCAAGCAGACCGTCTATTTCGCCGGCGCGCACGCCGCGCTGAAATCCGCGCCAATGCGCATCGCCTTCACCCACATCCCGGACTTGGCAACCGAGGGCGATTGAGCGGCGTGGCGCGCACGCTTACGCCAAACCGGCCGTGAGCTTTTGCGCGATTTTCAGAAACTCCTGCGCGACCGCATTTGCCGCGTCGGCGGCGGTGACGGGGAGACCGCGGTCGCCGGCTTCGCGGGTGGCGATGTCGATGGGAATCTGGCCGAGGAGCGGGACTTTGAGCCGCGCGGCTTCGCGCTCGCCGCCGCCGTTGCCGAAGATGTCGTAGCGCTGGCCGTCGCTCGGGCAGAGGAAGTAGCTCATGTTTTCGATGAGGCCGAGGATGGGCACGTTCACTTTGGCAAACATCGTCGCCGCCTTGCGCGCGTCGATGAGCGCGACTTCCTGAGGCGTCGTCACGATGATCACGCCGGCCAGCGCGACGGTTTGGACGATGGTGAGCTGGATGTCGCCGGTGCCGGGCGGGAGGTCGAGCACGAGGTAGTCGAGGGCGCCCCATTCAACCTGTCGAAGAAACTGCTGCGTGTACTTCGTGACCATTGGCCCGCGCAGGATCGCGGGCGCGGCATCGTCGAGCAGGAAGCCCATCGACATGAGTTTCAGGTCGGCGCGCTCGATGGGCAGGATGCGGTTTTCCTCGGTCGCCATCGGGCGCTCATTCGTGCCGAACATCAGTCCGATGCTCGGGCCGTAGAGGTCGCAGTCGCACAGCCCGACCGCCGCGCCGTTCTTTTGCAAAGCGACCGCGAGGTTCGCGGCAACAGTCGATTTGCCGACGCCGCCTTTGCCGCTGGCCACGGCGATGACGTGCTTCACGCCTTCGATCGCGGACGCCGCCATCGGCGCACCGCCCGCCGTCGGTGCCTGCTGCGGCGGAGCCTGGATGTCGATGCGCACCGTCACTTGGCCGATGCCGGAGAGCTGCGCCAGCGCGGCTTCGGTGCCTTCCTTGATGGTCTGCGGCACCTTCGGGTCGTTCGTCGCCAGCGTCATCTGCACGACCACATCGCTCCCACTCACGCGCACGTCTTTCACCAGGCCGAACGAAACGATGTCACGGCTGAAGCCGGGGTATTTGACGGTGGAAAGTTTTTCGCGGACGAGCGTTTCAGTAATCATGCGGGTCGCGAATCTTGAGAAAATCGCGGGCGAGCGCAACGCCGAAGGCACGCGGGCTGAGCCGTGGCGGAGGACCAGGCGGTCGCGATTTGATCGTGGCTTGCCGCGGAACTGCGGATTAACCAGCCGTTCGATCAGTCCCGCCGTTGGGAAAATCTGCGCGCTGGACTCGGCGCGCTGTTTTTGATCCTGCACCCTGCGCGCCTACTCCAATCGCGGTCGCGGGATCGCTGGGCCCCGCGCTGGGCGCGAAACTCTGGCGGGTGCGGTGAGATTGGGCGCCGTGCCGCTGTTTTTTTGCTTAGCCATTCGCCCACAGCACCACGCAGAATCCGCGTTGTGCCCCGCGGCGTGCCGCCTAATGTCTGCGCTCCCTACCATGTCCATCGAACACACCGACCCGCTCAACACGCAGATCCTCGCCGTTTCCGAGGACAAGATTCAGGGTTTCGTCCGCGAGCCGTTTGGCGAAATCGCCGCGCGCAGCGGGGTGCCGCTGGAAACGGTGCTGGAGCGCATCCGCGGAATGCTCGCCGCGGGGACGATCCGCCGCGTGCGGCAGACGCTCGTGGCGAGCAATCTCGCCGAGGGCGCGCTCGTGGCGTGGAAGGTGAGCGAGGAGAAGCTGAACAGCGCCTTCGACCTCATGTTTCAAAAGGATCCGTTCAGCGGCCACGTCGTCGTCCGCTCGACCGACGCGCAGACCACGGGCAGCGAATACCGGTTGTGGACGACTTTGAAAGTGCCGGTCGGGCAGTCGATGGCCGGGCATTGCGAAGTGCTCATGCAGCACACCGGCGCTACGCATTTCAAGCTGATGCCAGCCAAAGGCATCTTCGCCCTCGGCGTCGGGCACGTGCGGCGGAAAACGATCGAGCCGGGCGACAAGTCGGACGACCTCGCGAAGATGATCAAGGTCGGCGTTGTGCAGCTCAACGACCTCGAATGGGAAGTCCTCCTCGCCCTTAAGCGCGAGCTGACCCTCGACGAAATCCGCCCCGGTCTGTGGGCCACGCGCGCCGCGGAGGCGGGCGTCGATCTCGAAACTTTCTGCCGCGTCGCCGAAGACCTCAACGCGCGCCAGGTCATCGGGCGCTTCTCCACTTTCCTCGAACACGTGAAGCCTTCGCAGACCGGCGTGCGCGTCACGCGTTTCAACGCGCTCTTCCACTGGCGCGTCCCGGCGGGCCGCGAGATCGAGGCGGGCGGCGAAGTGGGCCGGCACCCGATCCTCACGCACTGCTACTGGCGCGAGGGCGGGCCGGAGTTCAATCACGTCAACATCATGGCCGTCTGCCACGGCACGGAAAAGGACCGCGTCTTCGCGCACAAGGCGGCCATCGACGCGCACCTCGCCGCCATCGGCATGCCGGTGAGCTACACGAATGTCTTCTGGGGCGGCCGCAGCGAGATCAAGCCGAGCGAAATCTCGCCGCGCATTCACCGCGAGTGGCTGGAAAAAATGCGCGCGCCCGAGGCGGTTGGTGCGGTTTAGGCGAGGGATGAAACGCCCGCTTTTTCTCCTCCCACTCACGCTCCTCGCAGGCTGCGCGAATCCGGGACAATCGTATGTGCAGCAGCACCCCGAGCTTTCCGCCGAGCAGCGCAAAGTCATGGCCGCGGGCCGGCTCAAGAACGGCGACGCCGTGGCCGGCCTGACGCGCGAGCAGGTGCGGCTGGTGATGGGACGCGACCCGGATCAGTTCACGAAAATCGGCGGCGAGGATGCGTGGGTGTGGACGCGCGTGAAAGTGATCGGCTTCGGGCCGGGCCTCACGCAGCCCGCAGATGAAGCCGGTGCCGGACGCCGCGACGAAACGGCTCGCGGTGTGCCGGACGCGGGATCGGCGACGACCGGGCAGGAACGGACGACGGTGTACTTCCAAGGCAACCGCGCGACCCGCGTGGTGGTGGGCGACGGGGAGCAGTAATTCCGCGCGGTCAGCCCTCCGCGGTGCGTCGGCGGCGGATGAAAATCGCGGCAAGCACGAGCGCCGCGGACGGCAGCCAGACCCAGACGATTTCGCTCACGACCACGCTCGCGCCATGCGCGGAAAAAAAGCGCGCGCCGATGGGCGAGACGGCGATGGGCTGCCACGGCAGAAAGAAGCGCGCGTTGTCGAACGGCGCGAAAAAGGCGACGCCGAGACCCCCGTCCGTCATGGCGTCGAGTAGGCCGTGGGAGGTGGTGGCGAGAAAGAGGTACAGCCAGACCGCCGGCCAGCGCGCGCGGTCGGCGGGTTTGTGAAACAGCGCGAGCAACACGAGCGCCGCGAAGACCGCGGCGAAGAAAAGCGAGTGCGTGAAACCGCGGTGCCCCAGTGGATCGCCATACTTTATCCCGAGTCCGAAGCCGAGCACGTCCAAGTCTGGCACCATCGAGCAGACTGCGCCGTAGAAAATCGCACGCTTCGGCAGCCGCGGCCCGCAGGCAAAGCCGAGCGCGGTGGCCGCGATGGCGTGGGATAAAATCGTGGCCACGGACGGGCCGGCTATTTCCCCACGCAGTACAGCGCCTGCGTCGTCCGCAGGAAAAGCTGACCGCCACTCACCACCACGCTCGCGCGGCTGCCTTCGGCGTCGCCCATCGGGATGGTGGCGAGGAGTTTGAATTCATCGCCCGCCGCACAGACCATAACGGTGCCCTTTTCATTCACGATGTAGATTTTGCCGTCGGCCACGGTCGGGCTGCTGCGGAT
>JANPHJ010000290.1:0-18312 GCA_031424395.1 Chthoniobacter sp. | reverse complement strand
GCGAGGTGGTGACGTGGCGCTCGTCCTCGATGAGGCCGACCATGCCGACGGTCGGCGTGGGGTCGATGGAGCCGGCGGGGCTTTCGTTGTAGAGCGAGACGTTGCCGCCGGTGACGGGCGCGTTGAAGAAGACGCAGCCCTTGGCGAGGCCCTCGACGCACTCGCGG
Organism: Chthoniobacter sp.; assembly: GCA_031424395.1. Classification (GTDB taxonomy): domain Bacteria; phylum Verrucomicrobiota; class Verrucomicrobiia; order Chthoniobacterales; family Chthoniobacteraceae; genus Chthoniobacter. The sequence continues at coordinate 18,145 of JANPHJ010000290.1, read as the reverse complement.
AGCTGCCAGAAATTCTCGGGCTTGTAGGGGTTGCCGAAGTTCAGGTTGTCCGTGGTGGCGAGCGGCGTGGCGCCCGCGCAGGCGAGGTTGCGCGCGGCTTCGGCGACGGCGATGCGGGCGCCTTCGCGCGGGTCGAGCGCGCAGTAGAGCGCGTTGCAGTCGCTGGTCGCGGCGAGGATTTTATTGGCCTCGCGGACGAGGAAGACGGCGGCGTCGGAGCCGGGCAGGACCATGGTGCCGGCGCGCACCATGTGGTCGTACTGGCGATAGACCCAGTTCTTCGATGCGATGCTCGGATGCGCGAGGAGCGTGAGCAGCGCGGCGCGGCAATCGGTCTCGGGCAGCGCCGCGAGATCGAGCGGCACGGGCGCGGGGCGCGGGGTGGCTTCGCGCTCGTAGAGCGGGGCTTCGTCGGCGAGGTGGCGCGCGGGGATTTCGGCGACGACTGCGCCGTTGTTCAGCACGCGCATCATGCCGTCGTCCTTGACCACGCCGACTTCGGCGTAGGGCAGGTCCCATTTTTCAAAGATGTCCACGACGGTCTGCTCGTGCCCCTTTTTCACGATGATGAGCATGCGCTCCTGCGACTCGCTGAGCATGATCTCGTAAGGCGTCATGCCGGTCTCGCGCTTCGGCACTTTCGCGAGGTCGATCTCCACGCCGGTGCCGCCGCGGCTCGCGGTCTCGCACGTCGAGCAGGTCAGCCCCGCCGCGCCCATGTCCTGGATGCCGGCGACGGCGTCGGTCGCGAGCAGTTCGAGGCAGGCTTCGAGCAGGAGCTTTTCTTTGAAGGGATCGCCGACCTGCACGGCGGGGCGGTCCTGCTTGCTCTCCTCGGTCAGCTCGCGCGAGGCAAAGGCCGCGCCAGCGAGGCCGTCGCGCCCGGTTTCCGCGCCGACGTAGAAGACCGGATTGCCGATGCCTTTCGCCGCGCCGCGCGCGATTTGCTCGTGCCGCAGGATGCCGAGATTGAAGACGTTCACGAGCGGATTGCCGTCGTAGCTTTCGTCGAAATAGACCTCGCCGCCGATGGTCGGGATGCCGATGCAGTTGCCGTAATGCGCGATGCCCGCGACCACGCCCGCGAATAGGCGGCGGTTCTCGCGGATTGCCGATTGGCGATTGGCGATTGCCGTCTTGGCATCCGCGTCGCCGCTTTCAATCGGCCCTTGGCAATCGCCAATCGGCAATGTGATGGGTCCGAAGCGCAGCGAGTTCAGCGAGAAAACGGGGCGCGCGCCCATCGTGAAAATATCGCGGATGATCCCGCCCACGCCCGTCGCCGCGCCTTGGAACGGCTCGATCGCGCTGGGGTGGTTGTGCGACTCCATTTTGAACGCGATGCCCCAGCCGTCGCCAATGTCGATGACGCCCGCGTTTTCCTCGCCCGCCTTCACGAGCACCGTCGGGCCGGTCGTGGGGAATTTCCGCAGCTCGCGCTTCGAGTTTTTATACGAGCAGTGCTCGCTCCACATGACGGAAAAGATGCCCAGCTCCGTGAAGTTCGGCGCGCGTCCGAGGATGGTCTGGATGCGCGCGTATTCGTCGGGCGTGAGGCCGTGCTTGGCGATGAGGGCGGGTGTGATTTGCGGCTCGGTCATAGAAAAGGACGCGCAGACTACGCGGCACCCCGGCGGGAATCCAAGGAATGATCGTCAAGCCTGCTGCACTACGGCTTCGTAGCACCGATGCAGTAAAGCGCCTGGTCGGTGCGGAGGAAGATTTGTCCGTTGCTGAGCGCGGGCGACGCGTAGGTGGGCTCGCCGAGCGCGTTGGTGGCGACGACGGCGAATTTGTCGGCGGGTTTCACGACGCGGCAGACGCCCGTGTCATCGAGGAAATAGAGCAGGCCGGCGGCGCTCGTGATGGAGGCGTGGCTGCGGGCGAAGCGCTCCGTCCAGACGATCGCGCCGGTCTTCGCGTCGAAGGCGTGGGCGAAGCCGCGGTCGTCGGTGAGCAGGAACCATCCGCCCTCGATGATCGGCGACGGGACATACGAAACGCCCGCGGTGGCCTTGTGGTGCCAGACGACATGTGTGCCGGTGACATCGCCGCTGCCGTCGGGCCGGATGGCCATGATGTGGTGATCGGGAAAGCCGCCCGTGATGTAGAAAAGCCCCGTCGTTTCGCTGAAAACCGGCGAGGCGACGAACTGGTCGGTGGGGCCATTGACGATCCAGAGCAGCTTGCCGGAACCGGGGTCGTAGCTGGCGATGCACTTCGATCCGCTGAGCACCATCTGCATGCGCCCGGCGGCTTCGCGGATGAGCGGCGTGCAGTAGCTGCGGGTCTTGTTCGGGCGGTCGATATGCCACAGCTCGCGCCCGTCCGTCCGCGCGAGGGCGGTGATGTAGCCGTCGCCGTCGTGGTCGCAGTTCACGATGACTTTGTCCTTGTAAAGCACCGGCGTGCTGCTGAAGCCGTGGACGCTGGAGAAAACGCCGGGGCGCTTGAGCCAGAGCTGTTTCCCGGCGAGGTCGTAGGCGGCGACGACGACTTCCCGGCCATCGAGGAATGTGCAAAAGACACGCTCGCCATCGCACGCCGGCGTCGAGGAGGCGTAGCTGTTTTCGCCGTGGCGTTTTTCCATCGGCGCTTTGAGCACCATCTGTTGCCAGAGCAGTTTCCCGGTCGCGCGATCGAGGCAGAAAAGCATGCGCTCCTGGGTTTCGGCATTTGCCCCGACGGTGAAAACTTTGCCGCCAGACACAATCGGCGACGCGTGCCCGGGGCCGGGCAGCGGCGTGCGCCAGAGGATGTTTTCCGTCCTGCTCCAAGTGGTCGGGAACGCGGCCTCAGCGCTGCGCCCGTCGCCGCGCGGGCCGCGCCATTGCGGCCAGTCCTCGGCATGGGCGGTGGCGGCGAGTATGGCGACTAGAAGGAGTGGGCGAAGCGACACGGTGCGCACGCTACGAAGAAGGCCGGTTACCAACAAGAGCTGAGCGGTTGAAGATGCACCGGGGGGAATCTTTACCGCTTCGTTTTTCACGCCGCTTTGCGCACGCCAAGCGTCGAGAGGATCGACGCGAAAATGACGCGCCCGTCGGTGCTGCCGAGGCGGGGGTCGCAAGCGCGCTCGGGGTGGGGCATGAGGCCGAAGACGTTGCGCGCGGCGTTGCAGATGCCGGCGATGTTTTCGGCGGAGCCGTTGGGGTTCGCGGCGTCGAGGGCCGCGCCGGCGGCGTCGGTGTAGCGGAGGAGCACGCGGCCGGTCTGGTTCAGCGTGGCGAGGGTGGCGGCGTCGGCGGTGTAGCTGCCTTCGCCGTGGGCGATGGGGATGCGGAGGAGTTCGCCGGTTTTTGCTTCGTGGAGAAAAGGGTTGGCGACATTTTCCACGCGGACGTGGAGATGCTCGCAGCGGAAGTGCAGGTCGCGATTGCGGATGAGCGCGCCGGGGAGCAGGCCGGCCTCACAGAGAATCTGGAAGCCGTTGCAAATGCCGAGCACGAGCGTGCCGGAGGCGGCGGCTTCTTTCACCGCGCGCATGATCGGCGAAAAGCGGGCGATGGCCCCGCAGCGGAGGTAGTCGCCGTAAGAAAAGCCGCCCGGCAGCGCGATGAGGTCGTAGCCCGCGACAGACTCGTCCTTGTGCCAGACGAAGGCGGTTTCGATACCCATCTCGCGCAGCGCGAGGACGCAGTCTTGATCACAATTGGAACCGGGAAAACGGATGACGGCAGCTTTCATGGAGGATCAGGAGCGGAGGCTCCGCGCGATGCGGCGGGTGCGCTGTTCGGATTCGTAGTCACTCACGACGATGAAGGCGTGGATGACGCCCGGGAGCCAGCCAAGGAGGGTGAGCAATAGGCTGAGGAGGAAAGAGCCGAAACGATTGGTGAGCGCGACGGCGATCGGCGGGCACACGACACAAAAGAAAAAGCGCAATGCTTTCATCGCTCAGGCTTCCAGGATCAGCTTGTAGTCCTCGATCACCGGATTGCTCAGCAGGTCGCGGCAGACCTCGTGGAGCTGCGCCTCGGTCTGCGTGCCGTCGAGTTCGAGCTCGATGAATTTCCCGACGCGCGCGGCTTTCACCGCCGGCAGCCCGTGGTGATGGATGGCGTCGCGCACGGCCACGCCCTGCGGGTCGAGCACGGTCTGTTTGGGCATCACGATGACTTGGGCTTTCATAGGCGGCGGAGACTACGGAGCGGAAATGAAAGGGAAAGTGGAAAGTCCGCGCGCCCGCGCACTTTGCACTTTCACTCCCGCTGCCGCGCCCGCTAACGTCCGCCGATGATCCCGACTTTCCGCATCTTAGCCAGCGGCCTGGCTGCCGTTTGTCTGTGCGCCTCCGCGGCTGGCGAGGCGACGCCCCTGACCCCGGAGGAAATCGCCGGCGCGGCGAGAACCGACGAGCTTTCCATCCCGATGCCGGGCGAATTCATGGCCACGCTCAACAAGCTCGGCAAGATCGACTGGACGAAGATGTTTCGCGCGCCCATCGCCACGAACTACACCAGCCGCCCGCAGATGGCGCTGAACCTCGGCGGGCTCATCGCCGACGGCTATGTGGCCATCGAGGCGGAGGATTCGCCGCAGATCAAAAACATCGGCAAAGACATCCTCGCCCTGGCCAAAACGCTGGGCGTGAGCAAGGACGTGATCGAGCGCGGGGCGAGCATCGCCAATTTCGCCAGCCAGAGCCAATGGGACCAGCTCCGCGAGGAAATGGAGGCTACGCAGAATGAGGTGAAAGCCGGCATGGCCGAACGCAAAGACTCGGATCTCGTGACGCTCGTGACCGTGGGCGGCTGGCTGCGCGCCACCGAAGTGATGAGCGGCTACCTCACGAAAAACTACACCGAGCCCGGCGCGAAACTGCTCCGCCAGCCGGGCATCGTCGCCTTTCTCAACAAGCGCCTGGACAAGCTCAGCGAAAAGGCGCAGGCCGATCCGAGCGTCGTCGTGGTGCGGAAAAAGATGGGCGAGATCGAGAAGTTCATCGCCTTCCCGCCCGACAAGGCGCCCAGCGCCGGTGACGTGAAACAGCTCAACACCCTCGCCATCGAAGTCGTGAAGGAAATCATCAAGAAACAAACGAAATGAAGCGCCTCCTTTGCACCCTCGCCCTCGCCGCCCTCGCCTCCGCTCCGCTGCGGGCCGCCAGCGACGACGAAGTCAACGCCCGCAAGCTCGCGCTCGAAATCGCCGGCGCGTTTTCCAACGACGGCTTCAAATTGCGGGACGGCAACTGGTGCGGAAAGCTCGAGGCCGGCAAGCCCGCGCTCATCCAGGTCAATCTCTACGCCGGCAACCAGTACTGGTTCACCCTCGGAGCGACCGAGGCGGCAAAAAAAGTGGCGGTCACCGTCTTCGACGAAAACGGCAAGCCGATGTCCACCGATCCCTACGCCGACACCTCAGTCGCCGCCGCCGGCTTCGCGCCCACCAGCAGTGGGCCGTACTACATCAAAATCGAAGTGACCGAAGGCGCTCCCGCCGCCTTCTGCCTCATCTACAGCTACCGCTAACGCCATGCCCTTCGACACGCAGACCACCGAAAAACTGGGCGGCCCGCGCGTCACGCAGTTCTCCATTTTTCTGCCCAACCGCGTCGGCACACTGCTCGATGTCGTCCGCATCCTCAATGAGCGGCACATCCACGTCCTCGCGATCAGCGTGCAGGATTCCGCGGACACCGCCATTGTGCGCATCGTCGTGAGCGATCCCGAGAGCGTGCAGCAGATGTTCATCGAGCACGCCATTCCCTTTTCCATCTGCGAACTCGTGGTCGTCGAACTGAAGGAAGGCGCCACCGAACTCGGCCGCCTCCTTGCCGCGCTGCTCGCCGCCGAATGCAACATCTTTGGCAGCTACGCCCTCCTCACCCGCCCGCGCGGCCGCACCGCGCTGGCGCTGCACGTCGAGGACAACGAGTGCGCCGTTGCCGTGCTCGAAGGCCAGCAGTTCAAGATCCTGAGCCAGTCGGATATTTCGCGGTAAAGCGCCCGGCTCCGGCGGGCCTTGCATTGGCGTCGTGCGGCGCGCTTTACTGCGGATCATGCACACCCCGCCACGCCTCCTCGCACTGCTGCTCGCCCTTGGCCTCGTCATGCCAGCCCGCGCCGCCGAGGCGGAATTTCTCCCAGGGGTAAAGCGCATCCTTTTCCTCGGCGACAGCATCACCTACTCGGGGCAGTACGTGGACGCCTTCGAGACGTTCCTCTTCCTGCGTTTCCCCGCGCGGCAGTTTGAAGTCATCAACGTCGGACTGCCGAGCGAGACGGTCTCCGGCTTGTCAGAGGACGGCCACGCAGGCGGACAGTTTCCGCGGCCCGATTTGCACGAGCGGCTCGACCGCGTGCTCGCGAAGGCGAAACCCGATCTTATCTTGGCGTGCTACGGCATGAACGACGGCATCTACCTGCCGCTCGACGAGGCGCGCTTCGCGAAATTCCGTGAGGGCACCGAGTGGCTGAGGGCGAAAGCGAAGGCGGCGGGCGCAGAGGTCATCCACCTCACGCCGCCGACTTTCCACCCGCTCGCCGCGCGGAACAAACCCGGCGCCGACGGACAGCCGCCCGCGAAAACGCTCGGCGGCTACAACGAGGTGCTCGACCGCTACGCCGCCTGGCTGCTGGAGCAGCGCGCGCAGGGCTGGCGCGTGATCGACCTTCACGGGCCGATGAACGCCTTCATCGAAACGCAGCGAAAGACCAATCCCGATTTCGTTTTCGCCAATGACGGCGTGCACGCGAATGACGCCGGCCACGCGCTGATAGCGGAGCAGCTCATCGCCGGTCTCGCGCCCGCGGAAATCGACGCGTGGCACAAAATTCAGGGCGCGGAATTTCTCCAGACACCGAAGGCCAAAGCGTTCACCGCGGCGATCCGCCAGCGCGGGCGCATCCTCGCCGATGCGTGGCTGAACGATACCGGGCACCTGCGGCCCGGCATGGCCAAGGGACTGCCGCCCGCTGAGGCGCTGGCGAAGGTGGCGGATTTGGAAAAGCAAATCCGCGCCGAGGCGCCGCTGCTTGCCCCGCGTCCGTGAGCGAGCCGCTGCCCGAGAAGCCGAAGCGCCGCCCGCGCTACGCGGGCAAGAATCCGCGGAAGTTTGCCGAGAAATACAAGGAGCACGCGCCCGAGCGCCATGTGGAGGACGTGGAGAAAGTGCTGGCGAGCGGCAAGACGCCAGCGGGCACCCATCGCCCGATCATGGTGCGCGAGATCATGTCCGTGCTCGCGCCGCAGCCGGGGGAAACCGCCGTGGATTGCACGCTCGGCTACGGCGGGCACGCGCGGGAAATCCTCGCCGCGCTCCAGCCCGGCGGGCGGCTCATCGCGCTGGACGCCGACCCCATCGAGCTGCCGAAAACGGATGTGCGTCTGCGCGCGCTCGGCTTTCCCGCGGAAACGCTGCTCGTGCGGCGGATAAACTTCGCCGGCCTCGCCCAACTGCTCGCCGGCGAAGCGCCCGGCGGCGCGGACGCGATCCTCGCCGACCTCGGCGTCTCCTCGATGCAGCTCGACAACCCCGCGCGAGGTTTCACTTTCAAAACCGACGGCCCGCTCGATCTCCGCATGAATCCCGAGCGCGGTCAGCCCGCCGCCGTCCTGCTCGCCAGCCTCGCCGCCCCGAAGCTCGAACAGCTCCTCCGCGAAAACGCCGACGAACCCCACGCCGCACCCCTCGCCCGCGCCCTCGCGCACGCGCCCCCGGCCACCACCACCGCGCTCGCCGCGCTCATCCGTAGCACGCTCGCCGCCCTGCCGCGCCCGCCCCGCGGCGAGGACGCCGAACTGTCCGTGCGCCGCGTTTTCCAAGCCCTGCGCATCGCCGTGAACGACGAGTTCGCCGCGCTCGACACCTTCCTCCGCCACCTCCCGCAATGCCTCAAGCCCGGCGGCCGCGCGGCCATCCTCACCTTTCACTCCGGCGAAGACCGCCGCGTAAAACACGCCTTCAAAGCCGGCGAACGCGACGGCCTTTACGCCGCCATTTCCGCCGAGGTCCTCCGCCCCCCCGCCGAGGAGCAGCGCGCCAATCCCCGCTCCGCCTGCGCCAAACTCCGCTGGGCCGTCCGCGCCGCGGCGTGAATTGCTCCGGGTCTGCCCTTGCGCGCATGGCCCGCTGGTTTTAGACATCCCACCCATTCCGCATGCCCTACCGTCCACCGCGCCGCGAGCCCATGAATTACTACGTCACCTCGTTCATCAATATCCTCCACTTCATCAGCGACGACCTGATCCAGGTGGACTCGACCACGCGGGTCGCCGAAATCTTTGGCGACGAGTTTGACGACCTCGATTTCGAGCTGGCGCTCTGCTGCTTCGAAGCCACGCACAAGGTCTCCTTCGCCGCGCGGCTGTGGGAGTCGGAGGCCGACGACTACGAGGAGCTAACCATCGAGGAGTTCATCGAGTCCTACGTGGAAGGCAGCGAGCAGCGCGATCCGCTCTTCGTCACAAAGCGTTTCATGATGTACCAGGAGTCGCTCACCAAGGCGCTGACCGAGGAAGCCGAGGAACCGCCGGACGAATACTGAGCGCGCCGCGTCAGTACACGTCCTTCTTGTAGCGCTTCTCCTTCTTCATCGCCTCCACGTACGCCGCCGCTTCCTCCGGCGACTTGCCACCCTCGGTTTCGGCGATGCGATGCAGTTCCGCGTCCACGTCTTTCGCCATGCGCGCGCCGTCGCCGCAGACGTAAAAGTGCGCGCCCTCTTGCAGCCACGCCCACAGCTCCTTGGCGTTTTCCCGCATGCGGTCCTGCACGTACACCTTCGCCGTCTGGTCGCGGGAAAAGGCCGTGTCGAGCTTGGTGAGGACGCCGTCAGCCTGGAGCTGGGCGAGTTCGCTTTCGTAAAGGAAATCGGCCGCGCGCTTTTGCTCGCCGAAGAAGAGCCAGTTCCTGCCCGGCGCGCCCGTGACTTTCCGCTCCTGCAAATACGCGCGGAACGGCGCCACACCAGTGCCCGGCCCGACCATGATGACCGGCGTGGCCGGGTCTTCCGGCAGCCGGAAATGTTTCGCCGTGTGGATGAACACGCCCGCCGTTTGCTCCGCCGGCCAGCGCTCGGCGAGAAAGGTGGAGGCCACGCCCTCGCGCGCGCGGCCGTGGCTTTCGTAGCGCACAGTGGCCACGGTGAGATGCACGGACTCCGGGTTCGCCTTGAGACTGGAGGCGATGGAGTAAAGCCGCGGCTGCAGCTTGCGCAGCGTTTTGACAAACTCCTCCGGCGTCCACCGAACGCTCGGGTGCGCGCGGAGGAAGTCGATGAACTCGCTGCCCCACACGTAGTCCTCCAGCGCCTTTTTTTGCGCCGGATCGGCGATGAGATCGCGCAACTCGGCCACGGCATCGCCGGCCCGCTCGGTGAGCGCTTTCAAAAATTCCTTCGACGGCTGGGTGATGATGCAGTCGCCCGTCAGCACCGCGCGTAGCGGCTTGGGCACTGCATCCGCGCCGGTGACGACCTCATCGCCGCTCGCGCCGAGGGCGTCGAGAAGGTCGCTGACGAGCCCGGGATTGTTCGTCGCGAAAAGCCCCAGCGAATCGCCGACCTCGTAATGCAACCCCGAGCCGGCGAGCGAGATTTCGTGATGCCGCGTATCTTTGCCGGAGCCTTCGCCCGAGAGCCGGCGATTCACCGGGTGCATCGCGGGAAAGGGGTTTTTGCGCGAATACAGCGAGGTCGGATCGGAAGACATAAGGCGCGGGAGCGTAGGACGCGCGCCGGAGCGCAGCAAGTCCGGCCCGCCGCTCACTTCACCGCAAAGCCGTCCCGCAGCGCGGCCACAAACTCCTTCACCGCGGGCGACCGAGCGCGGTTGCGTTTGGTGATGACACCGAGCGGGCGCGACATCTCGGGGCCCTCAATCTGCACCGCGCACAGCACGCCGCCCTCCACTTCCTGCCGCACCGTATTGCCCGGCACGATGGAGACGCCGCCCTCGATCTCGACCGCGCGTTTCACCGTCTCGATGTTGTCAAACTCCATGGCGTGCTCGATTTCGACAGCGTGGTCGCGCAGGTAGCGGTCGATGACTTTGCGCGTGGGCTGATCAGGCTCGAAGGCGATGAATTTTTCGCCGTTCAATTCCTCAACCCGCATGCGCGGGCGGCGCGCGAGCCGGTGGTTCGGGTGGCAGATGAGCACCATCCGGTCTTCGCTGAAAATCTCCACCTGGAGGCCGATGCGTTTCACCGGATAGGCCACGAGGCCGAGGTCCACGTCACCATTCATGACCTGTGCATAGACCTGCTGCGAACGGCGGTATTCCACATGCAGTTCCACGTCGGGAAATTTCTCCCGGAACACTTTCAAATACGGCGGCAGCTCGTGCAGCCCGATGCTGTAGATGGACGCGAGGCGCAGCTCGCCCGCGACGACATTGCGCAGCTCATGCAGGCGGTGGCCGAGGTCGTTATAGACATTGAGGATTTCACGGCTCGCCGACAGAAAGGCGCTGCCCTCCGCCGTCAGTGCGAAATTCCGCTGGCCGCGCTCGACGAGGCGCACTTGGAACTTGTCTTCGATGGCGCGAATCTGCTGGCTGACGGCGCTCTGCGTGACCCCGTTGGCCACCGCGGCCTTGGAAAAGCTGCCGGTTTCGACGAGATCGCAGAAGACTTTGAACGAATCGATATACATCAGGAGACAAAGACGAGGTAAGGTCGCCTTATACCTGTGTCAAACGACATCATTTCCACTACATGAACGAAATCGCTGAACGCCTCGCCGCCGTCCGCACCAAAATCGCCGAAGCCGCCCGCCGCGCGGGCCGGCCAGCGGAGGACATCGAGCTGGTGGCGGTGTCGAAAACGCATCCACCCGAGACACTGCACGAGGCGCTCGATGCCGGGCAGACGCTCTTTGGCGAAAACCGGGTGCAGGAGACGCGGGCGAAAATCCCGCTGCTGCCGGGGCGCGCGCGCTGGCACCTCATCGGGCATTTGCAGAAAAACAAAATCCGCCACGCGCTCGCCGCGGGCTTCGAGCTTTTCCACGGCCTCGACTCGCTGGAGTTGGCGCTCGAGTTCGACCGCATTGCGCATGAAGCCGGCCTGTTTCCGCGCGTGCTGCTCGAGGTGAATGTGGCCGGCGAGGCGAGCAAGTTTGGCTTCTCGCCCGACACGCTGCGCTCAGAGATGGAGCCGCTGCTGGCGCTCGGGCGGCTGCAAATCGAGGGGCTGATGACGATCCCGCCGTTCGCGCCGGAGGCGGAAAGTTCGCGCCCGTATTTTGTCGCGTTGCGCGAATTGCGCGAGGCGTTGCAGACCGAATGCCGCGTCCCGCTGCCGCGGCTTTCGATGGGCATGAGCGGGGATTTCACCGTGGCCGTGGAGGAGGGTGCGACGCTCGTCCGCGTGGGGACGGCGATTTTTGGGACCCGTCGCGGGAAGGCTTGGAAACCGGCGGCGGACAGCGCATCCTTCGATGACTGACGCATGCCCGCCCGGCTCACTCCCACCACCATCCAGCCGTTCGCCCACGAGCTCGCCATCGCGTGGAGCGACGGCGCGGAGTCGTATCTCCCGCTCGAAGCGCTGCGCCGCGCGTGCCCGTGCGCGGCGTGCGGCGGCGAGCCGGATGTGCTCGGCCACGTCGTCCGCCCGCAGGTCGGGTATACGCCGGCGAGCTTCGAGCTGAAAGGCGTGCAGGTCGTCGGCGGCTACGCGCTCCAGCCTGCGTGGGCCGACGGCCACGGCACCGGGCTCTACACTTTCCCCTACCTCCGCCGCCTCGCCGCCGCGCGCCAGCCCACATGAACCGCACCGCCAAAATCCTTCTCCTCGCCGGACTCTTCGGCGTCTGCACCGCGGGGGCGCTATTGCAAAACCACGTCGAGCGCCGCCGCCAGGACGTGCCGCCCAATGCGCTCTACGCCGTCGTCTGGAAACAGATCGCCGCCTTTCGCGAAGACGACTACGCCAGCGCCTACCGGCAGGTCTCCACGAACTTCCAGGAGAAGTTCAACATCGAGGCCTTTTCCGACCTCGCGCGCACCGAATATCCGAGCGTGCGCCGCGCGCAGCGCGTCGAGTTCGGGGCCGTGCATTTCGAAGGCCGCCACGCCATCATCCCCGCGTATCTTTTCCTCCCGGACGGCGACGTGATCCCCTGCATCTACAGCCTCGTGAACGAGGACGACGTTTGGAAAATCGACGGCGCTCGCATCCTCCGCCGTTGGCCCGCCGGGCGGCGGCTCGGCGGCATCCGGTCGTAAAATCAGCCTTGTCCCGGCACTGTTGTCCGCAGCACGCTCGCGCCGGGTGTGACCGGCTGAATTTCGCGATCCGTCGCGCTTGCCGGCAGGAGAAAAAACGCCCCGCGCGCAAACTCGCGCTCGCCGCACCGGACGGTGCCGTCGATCACCGAAAAGACCGCGAAGCCTGCGCTCGTGCAGATCCGCGGCTGATCGAGCGTCCATCTTTCCACGCGGAAAAATTCGCACGCCACGACGGTCTCGCCGTCCGGCTGCGCGATCACCGGCTCGGCATCGTCGAAGTCGATCGACTCTAGCGACTCGGCCACATGCAGCGCGCGCGGCTGGCCGTCGAGGCCGAGCCGGTTCCAGTCGAAGACGCGGTAGGTCGTGTCGCTGTTCTGCTGCACCTCGATGATCAGATTCCCCGCGCCGATGGCGTGGATGCGCCCGCTCGGAATGAACATCGCGTCGCCCGCTTTGATCGGAAAACCGTGGATCTTGTCCGCCACGCTGCCGACCGCCAGCGCCGCCTCGAAATCCGCGCGCGTCACCCCGCGTTTCAGCCCCGCGTAGAGATCGCTGTCGAGCAGCGCATCGAGGATGAACCACATCTCCGTCTTCGGCTCGCCGCCCAGCCGCGCCGCCACCGCCGCGGGCGGATGCACCTGCACCGAGAGCCGGTCCTGCGCGTCGAGGATTTTGAAAAGCAGCGGAAACCGCGGTCCGTAGCCGAGCCCGGAACCGAAAACTTCCGCGCGATGCCGCGTCCACAACTCATTGAGCGTGAGCCCGCGCAGCGGCCCCTCATGCACCACGCTCTGCGCGTCCTCGCGATCCACCAGCTCCCACGACTCGCCGATGCGCACGCCCGGCTCCAGCCTTTTGCCCAGCATGGTTTCCAGCCGGCGCCCACCCCAGACGCGTTCCATGAAAAGCGGTTCAAAAACGAGCGGTGGAGTCATGGCGGCGGCTGAGTGTTGAAGGTTGAGTGATGAGTGACGGTGGTTTTGGAAAGTCGGGCGATGACACTCAACACTCAACTTTCATCTCTCCACTTTCCCCTCCGCCTGCCGCCAGTCCGCCTCGGTATCAATGTCCGGCAGCGCGGCCAGCTCATGCACGCTCAGCCCGGCGGCCTGCGCCTGCGCGAGCGTCTGCGCGCGCACCGCCTCGGTGCTCCACGCGATGCCGTGGAAAAGCGCCGCGCACGGCTGCCGCAGCGCGAGCAGATAGTAGCCGCCGTCCGTGCTCGGCCCGAGCACTGCGCCGTGCGTTTCCAGCGCCGCCCACGTCTCGGAAAAAAGCGCGGGCGTCAGCTCGAGGCAGTCGCTCCCGATGACCGCGACCTTTCCAAATCCCCGTGCGAACGCCTCCGCCATCGCCCGCTCCAAACGCTCGCCAAGATCGCCCGCCGCCTGCGCGACAAAATCCGCGCGCCGCCCCGCGAGCAAGCCCTGGAGCCATTCCGTGACCTGCGCCCGCTTTTCCGGCGGATCGAAAACCACGATCAGCTCATCCTCCGCCGGCAGCCCCGCGAGCACCGCCGCCACGAGCCGCCGGTAGATGCCCGCCGCCGTCTCCGCACCCACCGTCGCCGCCAGCCGCGTCTTCACTTTTCCTGGCTCTGGATATTTTACGAACAGCAGAATCGCGCGAGGCACGCCGCGACCGTAGGGACTGAAAACGCCGCGCGCAACCCGCCGCGTTCGCCTATTGAAACGTCAGACGGCCCCGCTAGTCTCCCCGCCCTAATGGCGCGCGCTCAAGCCCAACCGACCCACTCCTTTCACGAAGTCTTCAGCCTCGTCCTGCTCGGTGCGGGCACGCTGCTTTTCCTCGCGCTCATCTCCTACACGCCGTCGGATGTGCCGAGCTGGTTTCCGCTCAGCAGCGTGGCGGCGGCGCGCGGGCCGGTGCTGAATTTCATCGGCAGCCTCGGCGCCATCGTGGCGTGCAGCAGCTACGCATTTCTCGGCGTGGCCTCCTACCTCGTGGCGGCGCTGCTGCTCGGCTACGGCGGGGCCAAGCTGCTCAATCCCGAGCTGCGGCTCACCCGGCGCGCACTGTGGAGCATCGCCTTCGTCGTGGCCGGCGCGTGCCTGGCGCATTTGCTGCCGTTCCGGTTCATCGACGCCCCGCGGCTCAACCTCGTGAGCGAAGGCGGCCTCGTCGGCAAATACATCGGCGGATACGTCTTCCGCAGTCTGCTCGGCAACATCGGCGCGGGCATCTTTCTCATCCTGCTCTACGCCGCCAGCCTCATCCTGATGACTGGCATCCACCCGATAGCGGCCCTGCGCGAGCTGGCCGCGCTGCCGCCGCTGTGGGTGGAAAAGTGGCGGGCGAAAAAAATGGCGGACGCTGGCGAACAAGAGCGCCTCGTCCTCGAAGCCGAGCGCCTCACCCGCGAGCGGCGCAAACTCGAGAAGACCCTCGCCAAACGTGGTGCCGCCACGCCCGCCGACGCCGCGCCCGAGGCCGTGATACAGCCCACACTTTTCCCCGAGGAGGAAGCCGCGCCGCGCCCCGTCCCGCAGATCATCGACAGCTCGCTGCCGCCGCCGCCGAAGCGCAAGGACGCGAAGAAAGACAAGTTCCCCCCGCTCTCCGCCGTCTCGTGCGAGCACTACGAGCTGCCCTCCTTCGACCTCCTCGACCCGCTCGACACCGACGACCGCGAAGCCGCCAATCCCGACGAACTTCTCGCCATCCAGGACACCGTCATCGAGACGCTCGCGCAGTTCGGCATCAGCGTTTCGCGCGGCGACATCACCCGCGGCCCCACCATCACGCGCTATGAGGTTTATCCGGCGAAAGGCGTGCGCGTGGACAAGATCACCGCGCTCGAACGCGACATCGCCCGCGCCACCTGCGCCGAGCGCATCAACATCCTCGCGCCCATTCCCGGCAAGGACACCGTCGGCATCGAGCTCGCGAATTCCAAAAAGCAAAAGGTCACGCTCCGCGAGCTGCTGGAGAGCGACGACTTTCAGCACAGCAAAGCGAAAATCCCGCTCGCACTCGGCAAGGACGTGTACGGCAAGACAATCATCGCCGACCTCGCCGCGATGCCGCACGGGCTCGTCGCCGGCACCACCGGGTCGGGCAAAAGCGTGTGCATCAACTCGATCATCGCCTCGATCCTCTACCGCTTTTCGCCCACCGATCTGCGCTTCATCATGATTGATCCCAAGGTCGTGGAGATGCAGATCTACAACGTCCTCCCGCATCTCGTCGTCCCCGTCGTCACCGATCCGAAAAAAGTGCTCCTCGCCCTCCGCTGGGCGATCGATGAGATGGAAAGGCGCTACGCCATTTTCGCCAAGACCGGCGTGCGCAACATCGGCAGCTTCAACGAACGCCCGCTCCCGAAAACCCAGGCCGAACTCAACGCCATCGAAGCCGCGAAGGAAGCCGAGCTGGCGCTCGATGCAACGCCCGCGCGCGACGCGATTTTTTCGGAAGCCGAAGCCTTTTCCGAAAACAACGCCGCCGCATCCGCCGAGCCCGTTGATCCCGAATCGCTCACCAGCGAGGAGCGCATCGAGAAAATGACCACGGTCAAAAACATCCGCGACACCGACCTCATCATCCCGGACCGCATGCCCTTCATCGTCATCATCGTGGACGAGCTCGCCGACCTCATGCAGACCGCGCCCGCTGACGTGGAGAGCGCCATCGCCCGCATCACCCAGAAGGCGCGCGCCGCCGGCATCCACATGATCATCGCCACCCAAACGCCGCGCGCCGATGTCATCACCGGCGTCATCAAGGCGAACGTCCCCTGCCGCATCGCCTTCCAAGTGGCCTCGGGCCTTGATTCGCGCGTCATCCTCGATGAAAACGGCGCAGAGCGGCTGCTCGGCCAGGGCGACATGCTGTACCGCCCGCCCGGCACCTCCCGCATGATCCGCGCCCAGGGCGTACTCGTGACCGACGAGGAGATTCGCAAAGTCGTCGAGCACGCCTCCGCGCAGAGCGAGCCGGCGTTTGAAAGCTCCATCCACCAGCGCCTGCAATCCGGCGACGGCGGCGACGGGGAGGAGGAAGTCAGCGACGAGGACGAAGACCTCGTGGACAAGTGCATCGAAGTCATGCGGCAGGAAAAAAAGGCCAGCACCTCGCTTTTCCAGCGCCGCCTCCGCCTCGGTTACACCCGCGCCGCGCGCATCCTCGACATCCTCGAAAGCCGCGGCTACGTCGGCCCCGGCGAAGGCGCCAAGCCCCGCGACATCCTGGTCGATCTGGACGCGATCGAGTGAGCATGGCGCAGCATGGGACCGCGGGGACTTCTGCGACCCCTAGTTCGCAGGCGGCGCCTTTGTCCCGTCCTCGGATCCGGCTGCCCGTTGGATGCCAGGATGTTTTTGCCCCCTCGCGCGCCCGCCGCGTTCGTGCTAAGCATCCCACCCGCAGCTGCTCGCATTTCCACCATGTCCGAACCCGTAGGCAAAATACTCGCCCAAGCCCGCCATAAACTCGGTCTCACGCTCGACGAGGCCGCGCATGCCACCAAGCTGCGCCCGGACAAAATCCTCGCCCTCGAAAACGACGACCTCGCCAGCTTCGCCAGCGCCGCTTACGCCAAAGGCTTCGTGAAAAACTACGCCCGCTACCTCGGCGTCGATGTCGCCGAGTTCCTCAGCAGCTACGACAGCCGCCTGCCCATCAGCGTCGCCGACTACCAGTACCTCAGCAACGCCCCCGAGCCCGCCCACGACCCGGCGCCCCGCCGCCGCGACCGCCGCCCGCCCTCCCTCATCCCCGTGCTCATTGGCGCGGCCGTCATCTTCCTCGCGGGCACCGGGCTGTGGGTTTACAAAAGCGCCCAGCGCATCTTCGCCGAACCCGCGCCGCGGACCACCGCCACCGCCCAGCCGTCCACCCCCGCGCCCACCCTGCCCACCGTCGCGCCCGATCTCGCCGTACCCTCCACCCTTTCCCTCGAGCCCGCGCCGGCCGATCCGGTAGCCGCCGAACCCCGCCCGCCCGCGCCCATGCTCGCCGCCGATCGCGCCCTCCTCAAAGGCGGCGCGACCGCCAGCTCCGCCGATCACGACGTCGTCACCCCCCTCCCCATCCCCACCACCACCGACGGCGCGGCGTCCGCCCCCCCCGACGGCATGAACGAATTCCTCTTTGCCACCGTAAAAAAAACCTGGATCACCGTCCGCAAAGACGACCCCAAATCGCCGCCCGTCTTCGAGGACTACCTCTATCCGGGCCTCCGCCCGCTCAAGCTCCGCGGGGCCCGCTTCTTCATTGAAGCCCGCGACCCCGACTCCGTGCAGATCACCAAAAACGGCCTGCCCATCGCCTTCCAGGCGCCGGGCGTGCCGATCCAATGATGGCGTGATTGGTGAATGGTGAAAGATGATTGGCTCTTCCGATCACGCCCCGGCACCACCAATCACCGTTCACCCATCACCAATCACCTCGCCGCCATGTCCCAAACCACCGCCCTCCCAAGCCCCGCCAAACCGCGCAAAATCGGCATGATCTCCCTCGGCTGCGCCAAAAACCTCGTCGATGCCGAACTCATGCTCGGCGGCATCCTCGCCCGCGGCATGGAGATCACTAGCGACGCCGATGAAGCCGACGTGCTCATCGTGAATACCTGCGCCTTCATCGACACCGCGAAGGAGGAGAGCATCGAGGCCATCCTCGAGGCCCACCAGTCGCGCGGATTGAAAAAGCGCGCCGGGCAGAAGCTCATCGTCTCCGGCTGCATGGCCCAGCGCTTTTCCACCCAGCTCGCCACCGAGATGCCCGAGGTCGATGCCTTCATCGGCCTCGACCAAGTCGCCGACGCCGCCTCGATCATCGACCAAGTCTTCGCCCGTCCCACTGCCCAATCGGCCATCGGCAACCGGCAATCGGCCATCGCCACACAGCTCACCGACCCGCAATGGGCTCCCCTCAACCTCGTCACCCGCAAGCCGACTTACATCCCCGACTTCGACACCCCGCGCTTCCGCCTCACCCC
>JANPHJ010000289.1:0-37307 GCA_031424395.1 Chthoniobacter sp. | reverse complement strand
ACCGCGAGCGACATCCCGACCGCTTCCGCCGCCGGCACGCCCGCGGCATAGACCAGCACCGGCAGCGTGATGATCGAGCCGCCGCTGCCGAGCAGTGCGAGCGAAAAGCCGATCGCGACCGCGAGGATCAGCGCGAGAATCAAGCGCGCGTCTCCGGGAGTGAACACGCGGAAGTGGAGCGGCGATTCCACGGCAGCCTGGCGATCAACATGCCCATCGCGCACGAGTCCGTGACCGCCGCAAAGACGAGCCCGAGCGGCACGAACCACGCGAGCGCAATCGCCACCGGCCAGGCGTGCGACAGCCCCAGCCCGAGCAGCACGAGCCCTCCCGCCGCAAGCCGCACCTGACGTTCCAGCGCCCACGGCGCGCGCGCCTCGCGTGCCAGCGGAAGCCCCGCCTGCTCCCAGGCCATCACCCCGCCCGCGAGATCGCTGGCTTCCGCAAAGCCGAACTGCGCCAGCTTGCCCGCGGCTTCCGCGCTGCGCCGCCCCGTGCGGCAGACGCAGACAATCTCCCGGTCGCGCGGCAGTTCGTTTGCGCGCCGTTCCAGCTCCGCGAGGGGCAGCAGCCGCGCGCCCGGCAAATGGCCGCCGGCAAATTCGGGATATTCCCGCACGTCGAGCAGGAGCGGCGGAGCGCCGGAGCCGAGTTGGGTTTGAAGCTGCTGGGGAGACCAGTGGCGGGAGTCGGGAGTGTTCATGAGTTGCGAAGCAAAGGAATTCGTGGCTTACTGAGTTGCGATACAACCATATAACTGCATGCTCATACGAGCAACCCTGATTTCTCCGTTTTCATCATGCCGCGCAAAAAACTCTCCCCCGCCGACCTTTCGCCCCAGGCGCTCGAACTCGTCGCCGCCCGCTTCAAACTCCTCGCCGAGCCGATGCGCCTCCGCCTGCTCCAGGCGCTGCACGACGGCGAGCGGAATGTCACGCAGCTCGTCGAGGCGACCGGGGCCACGCAGGCCAACGTCTCCAAACATCTCGGCCTCCTCTGCGACGCCGGCATCCTCCGCCGCCGCAAGGACGGGATGCACGTCATCTACGCCATCGCCGATCCGATGGTCTTCGAGCTATGCACGCTCGTCTGCACCCGCCTCCACGCCGACCTCGAGCGCAAAGCCGCCCATTTCGCGCCGTGACCTGCTTTCGCCGCGCGGTGGCTGCCGCAGCGGAAAGGGAAGCTTTGTCCGGACGAGCCCGGCGAATATGGTTTGGAAAAGGCAGGCAGAGGTGCGGCTCGGAATGGGGAAAACGGCGGCGCGTGGGGATGGCGAATCGGTGTTTGCGATGGGCGTTGCGTGCTGGTTGCTGCCGCAAAACGCGGGCGTGAATCGCGACAACGAATGGCCTTAAACGCGGAGCGCACTTAGCTCCTTTGCTGCCGGGGTTGCTTGAGGAAAGGCATGCGCAACATGCCTGCGAAAGTCTTGTCGGAAGGCCCGTTAAATTTGCGCAGACCAAACTGAATGGTGGCCGGATCAGCTCGCAATTTGAAGCTGCGAAAGAGGCGGTCCCAGACCGAAAATAGCGCCGTGTAATTTGAATCCGTCTCAAGTTGCAGCTCGGAATGATGCACCTTGTGCATGGCCGGCGTGACGATGAAGACGCGCAACCAGCGGTCAAGCGACGCGGGCAGGCCGATGTTCGCGTGATGAAATTGCACGACCAGCAGCATCACGGTTTCAAAGACGGCCAGTTCCCACATTTTGAATCCGACCAGCAGCAGCAGCGGAATCCGCAGCGCCGACGACATCGCAATTTCGCCGATGTGGAAGCGGCTCGCGGTGGTCACATCCATCTGCGCATCCGCGTGATGGACGCGATGGAAGCGCCACAGGAAAGGAATTCGATGATTCGTCCGATGCCATCCATAGGTCCAGACATCGAGGAGCAGGACTGCGCAAGCCGCGTGCAGCCAGATCGGCATCGCAAAGATATTGAGGAGGCCGAATTGACGCGCGTCCGTCCAATGCGCCAGCCACGCCAGCAGCGAGATAAATCCCAGGGCCGGGAAGATTGCGCTGGCCAGGCCCAAGAGGACATTTTTCAGTCCGTGCCAAAACCGGTCGCGGGCGTGGCTGCGGAAGAAGCCAAAAAACGGCGCGGCAGATTCCCAGACCAGCAACAGGACCAGCCAGCCCACGATAAGCGGGGTTCGGATTTCCGAGATAGAGAGGAAAATGGTGTCCATGTTTCCGAACTCAAGCGTCGGTGCCCGCCGACCTTGGTTCAAGCTATCCGCCGCTCTTGATGTAGGCGAAGCCTTCCTCTTGCTTGCGGACGACTTCGCTGACGCCGGAATCGACCGTCGTGGACAGCTCGACGAGGTCCTTCTTTTCGATCTTCTCGCGCTTCATCGTGTTCTCGCATGCGGCGAAGATAACTCCGTCAGCGTGGAGTTTTTCGATCTTCGCTTTCAGCTCCGCGTTCTCCGCGGAAGTCTTCGCGAGCAGCATCCCGACGCCTTTGCCGTGCGTGACGACTTCGATCTTGGTGGTCTTTACGCCGAGCGCCCTTTGGACGTTCTCGACGTTGCGCAACGCGCCCGCCCATTTCTCCGCGCCGTCGATGGCGACTTCAAAGACGACCTTGTGTGTCTTGTCGGCGGCTGGTCTTTCGGGTTCGGCAGTGATGGCAGTGAGTGGCAGTGCGGTGAGCGCGGCGAGGGCGAGGGTCTTGAGTAGGGATTTCATGGGTTGGTTTGGATTCGTCGGTTAGCGAGGAAAGAACCTATCCAGCGCGACTAGAGCGCCGGTGAGCACCACAGCTAGGATCACGACAAGCGCGCCGCGCGGGACATGCAGCACTTCGGCGAGCGTGAGTTTTCCAAGGTCGCCCCATTTCTCGACCGTCTTTTTCAAAGTGCCGGAAAGCTCAGCATAGAGCCATGAGCCCGCGACAAGTCCGGCCATGCCAAATATTGCGTCCCAGCTTCCCTGGCCGAGCGCGGCAGCACCGGTGCCGGGGCAGTAACCCATGAGCGCGAAGCCTGCGCCGAAGACGAGTCCGCCGATGATGTTCGCGCCGAGCTTCGTCGGTTTGATGTGCAGATTGACCTTCGCGAAATGGTGCAGCGCGAAGATGCCGACCATGCCGACGACGATGGCAGTCACCATGACTTTTACGACTGTCCAGTCCTGCAGGAGGAGCTGGCCGATGAGGATGTGATACTTTCCGACGCCGCCCTTTTGCAAAAGGAACCCGAACACGAGACCGAAGATCAGCGCGCTGATGATTTTCTTCGGCGGAGCGATCGGCGGCGGCTCGGCGACGCTCGATTCTTTGACGGCTTTGCCGGGGTCGATCATGGATTAGAAGTGGAAGAGGAGCATGGCGACGGCGATGCCACCGATGAAGAAGCAGACGACGGCAATCCACGACGCGACATTAAGCTGCATGGTGCCACTGATGCCGTGTCCGCTCGTGCAACCGCCGGCAAGCCGCGCGCCGAATGCCATCAACCCGCCTCCGGCAAAGGCCACGAGGCCGCGCAACGCGACGCTGTCTCCGAAGCGGGCCCGCCACATTTGCGGCACCCATTCGTTGGCGATTTCGCCGCCGGTGAATGCGGCAAGGAACGCACCACCAATCGTCGCGAGGACGAAGATAAATTCCCAGTTCACGCTGGGTGGCTCGGTCTTGAAATAGGCGAGTTGCTCGGTGTGTTTTCGCGCGAAGAGCTTTCCGATAAGTCCGGCGACCGTGGCGTAAAAGGACGATGCGCCGATGGGCTTGTCGGAGAAATAGAACGTGAGCCAGGACAGCACGCCAATGCCCGCGCCGACGACATACGGCGACCAAGCGGGACCGGGATAGCTGTGCGCGTCGAGCGCAGGGTCGGCCGCAAACACGCAGGAAGGCCACAGCGTAAGCGTGGTCACAGCGAGCAGGCGCAGCCAATGATGGGTCGTCGCATTCATTCGATTTTTCCATCAATAGGGAACCCGGATTTCTTCCACGCCTGCCAGCTTCCGGGAACGTTAGAGACACACGTGAATCCTTCCTGTTTCAACATGCTCGCGGCAATGCTCGCGCGGTAGCCGCTGTCGCAATAGATCGCGGTGGGCCGTGTTTTATCGAGCTCACCGAGGCGCTTCCGGAGCTCGCCGAGGAATAGGTGGCGCGCGCCGGGGATGTGTCCTTCTTTCCATTCGCTGGGAGCGCGCACGTCGATGACTTGCAGGGCCTCGCCTGCGTCGTGGATTTCGTGGACAGTCATTTGGCCGACTTCCGCGAGCTCAAAGCCGGCGTTGTCCCAGGCCTTCATTCCGCCGACGAGATAGCCCGCGAATTTCGTGTACCCGCTGCGGATGAAAAGCTTCACGACGTCGTCAATCTCGCTGTCGCTGTCGAGCACGAGCAGCAGCGGCTCATCGGGTGCGAGCAGCCAGCCGGCCCAGATCGTGAGCATTGGCGAGTTCCCGATACTGAGCGCACCGGCGATGTGGCCGCCGCCGAAAGAGAGCATCATGCGCGTGTCGATGAGCACGCCCTCCTTCTCCTCGACGGCTTGCTTGAATGCCTTGGGCGGGAGGCCGGGGACGCGCGGCAGATTGCCGAGAATGTCCGGCCCTTTCGCGTTCAGCTTTTTCATCCGCGGGTAATAGGTCGGCACCGGCGGCGCGGTGCTGAGCGCGTAGTCCGTGAACGATTTCACATCCTGGAATTGGAGAAACGGATTGAATCGCCGCTCGTAACCGATGGTGGTCTCGAGCCGGTCGCCGATGTCCGCGCCGCAGGGCGAGCCGTGGCCGTGCGCCGGATAGATCATCACGCTTTCGGGCAGGGCCAGGTAAAAGTCCCGCAATGTGTGGAACTGCTGCTCGGCGAGTTTTTCCGTCTGACTGTCTCCGAGCAGATCGGGCCGCCCCGCAGAGTTCACGAACAGCGAGTCGCCGGTGAGGACGCCCCACGGCGTATCGGCGTGATCCTTCTCCGCGAGCAGATAGGAGACATGCTCGGGAGTGTGTCCCGGCGTGTGCTTCACCGTGAGCACGGTTTTGCCGATCGTGAATTGATCGCCGTCCGCCAGCTTCTCGTGATCGAAGCCGTAGCGCGCGCCGCCCTCATGGCTGACGAAGATTTTCGCCGACTGCACCCGCGCGCAGAGTTCGCGCGCGCCGCTCACGAGATCGGCGTGGATGTGCGTCTCGAAGATATGCGTGATGGAGACTTTCTTCTCGCGCGCCAGCTCGACGTATTTGTCCACATCGGGAGTGGGATCGAAGACCGCCGCGACGCCGTCGCTGTCGTCGCCGACGAGATAGGAAAGCTCGGCGATGCCTTCGGTTTGGATGCGTTTGAATACGAGTGGCATGGTGATTTTATAGTTAAGGGGTTGCGTCGAGTTGCTTCGGATGCACGCGCTCAAGGATCGCGAGCGCGATGGCGATGACGACCGCAAGCCCGCCTGCCCACAGCAACGGCGAGCCGCCGACAAATTGCGGCATGGTGACTTTTCCAAAGTCCGCCATCGCCTTGATCATCGGCTGCAACGCGGGGAACGCCGCGACATACACACCCGCGCCCACAAGCATCCCGAGTACGCCAACCATCGCATCGCGCCGGCCTTCGCCGCACGCCGCGACGCTCGTGCCGGGACACAATCCAAAGACCGCGAGCCCCGCGCCAAAGAGCGCACCGCCGACAATCACCCGCGCCAGCGAAGCCGTCTGAATGCTGATCGAAGCCCAGCCCATCGCGACCATCACATTCACGCCGATCGTGCCGACTGCGATCGCCGTCGCCATGATCTTCACCACGGTGAAATCCTTCAGCAAAAACTGGCCGAAGATTTTCTGAAACTTCGCGACCTGTCCTTTTTGCAGCAGCACTCCGAAGAGGATGCCGGTCACCAGACCGAGCACGAGTTTGAGCGGTTCATCAAACATGGCTGCGGCCCTCCTTTCCGTAGATCAGGAACGCGACGAGCATCCCTGCCACGCCCATCACCGGCGCGAAGATCCAACTCGAAAGCGCGAGTTGCAAAATGCCGCTGATAGCATGTCCGCTCGTGCAGCCCTGCGCGATGCGCGCGCCGAGCATCATCACCAGACCGCCGAGAAACGCGCCCGCGTAGCGCACCCCCGGCGAACCGCCAAAGCGCAAGCGCCAGAGCGGCGGCACCTTTTCCTCCCGCGCGCGGTCGCCCGACATCTTCGAGCTGAGATACGCGCCGAGAAAGACGCCGACGACCAGCATCCATTCCCAGTCGATCTTTGGCGCTTTGCCGTCCTTCGCCTTCACCTCCAGATACGGCTGCGTCACTTGCGGCACCGCCGCCTGCTCCGCGAGTGCAGCCGTATATTCAAACGCCGTCGTGATGCCGATCGGCTTGTTCGCCGTGGCGAACGTCAACCAACTCAGCACGCCAATGCCCGCGCCGACGAGATAGGGCGACCAGGCTTTCATGCGTAGTGGATTCATGCGGTGGGGTTCCTTTCGCGGTTGCGGGCGAATGACGACCGTCGCCTGTGGCCGAGTTCATTCCTTCATCGTTATCAAAGGCACGGTTGGTGGTGTCTTTTTTGCACCAAGCATTCTCCTTCCGGACCGCCGCCCCGGCTCGCGGACCCCGCGAACAGCAACCGGCCACACCACCGTAAATCGCGCCGCGCCACCAAGTCGAGGTACGCGCGCACGTTTCCGATGGCGACAAGTTCCGCGCCGGCAACATCGAGTTCGCCGCCGAGCCACGCCACGGCCACGCGCGCGCCGCTGGCCGCGAGCGTGTTCAGTCCTTCGCGGGCGGCTTTCGGCGCGGTGCTCACCGTCACCGGCGCACGAGAGGTGCGCGCCTCTTCCGTCGAGACATTTTGGAAAATCGCGCCTTCGCGTCCGAAGACGACAGGGATTTGACCACGCGCACCAACGCCCGCCTGCGGCTGCTGAGCCCCGCAAATCCAGGGGGGTAATTTCCACCGGCGCAGCGGAGGCCATCGAGACCGTGCCAGCGGCGAGCAGGGACAGGCGCGAGCTCATGCGCTGAGCAAAGCAGACGGTTAGGGCGTAGGCAGAGTCCCCCACCCGTGCCAGGCCATGTAAGTGGCGAGGACGACGAGCAGCACGCACGAGACATACGGCGCGCGGCGCATCGTTGCGCCGAAACCGCGAAAGCGTTTTTCGGCATGGCGCACGCTCACGGCGGCAATGACGCCAGCCGCGACCATCGTGAGCGCGAGGCCGAGACTGAACGCGCCGACCATCGCAAAGCCGAGCGAGGCGCGCTTGAGCTGCAGGCAGACGAGCAAAACCGTGAACGCCGCCGGGCACGGCATTAACCCGCCAGTGATGCCGAACATGACAATCTGCGGCGTGGTCACGCTGCGCCCGGCGAAACGCTGCGCGATGTCCTGCGCGTGGCCGCGCGCGTGGGCGTCCTGGTATTCTTTGCTTCCGTCATCGTGGCCGTGGTGGTGCGCGCCTTCGCGAAACTCCGCGCGGCAGGTGTGGCCGTAGCCGAGCGTGAGCACGGCGTCGAACTCGTGCGGCTCCGGGATGGCGTCGCGCGATTCGAGAAAGCCTGCCTTTTGCACGAACGCGAAAGTCTGCCGCGTGCCGTCCGGGCGCACCGTCTCGATGGCGGTGTCAGCGGCAGCGGGCAGACTCGCGCCGGGCGCGACACGCAGACGGAAGACCGGCGGCACGCCATCCTCAAAAACGCTCAGCTCCACTTTGCCGTGGCCCGTGGCGAGAATGAACAGCTCGCTGTGGTCGTGCCCGTGAGCATGTTCGCCGTGCGCGTGATCGGACCCGTGCGCCTCGCGCAGTTCGCGGCGCGTGCGGAAATACATCCACGCAGCGAGTGCGAAAATGAAGACCGCCGAGCCGATTTGCAGATACGGCTCGACGCGCTCCACGTCCCACTGGCTGCCAAAATGCAGCGCCCCGGCGGCGAGCACCCAGATGATGAGCGAGTGCGAAAGCGCCGCCGACAGCCCGAGCAGCACCGCCTGCGCGACCGTGCCCCGGATCGCGATGATGAACGCGGCCATCATCGTCTTCGAGTGGCCCGGCTCCAAGCCATGCAGCGCGCCGAGCAGAATGGCCGTGGGAATGAAAAGCCACAGATTGGCGGCTCCGTTTTGGAGAGCTTGCAGGAAGTCAGGCATGGAGGTGGGCCGGTTTTAAAATGGAGCGTGTGCATTATACCCCCATACCCCATATAACCCAACCAATACTTTACGAGAGTCCTGCGGGCGCTTAGCATCGGCGCGTGTCGAAGCACCATCACCACCCCGAAGCAGAGCGCCGCGCCTCCATCGTGCGTGTCCGCAAAGTCGCGGGGCAGCTCGCCGGCATCGAGCGGATGCTGGATGAGGACCGGGATTGCGCCGAGATCCTGACCCAGCTCGTCTCCGCCCGGCGCGGTCTGAAATCGCTGGCCGAAAAGCTCATTCATTCGCACGTCCACCACTGCATCGAGGAGGCGCACAGCCCGGCGGAAGGCCAGCGCAAGCTGCGCGAACTGATCACCGTGCTGGAGCGCTACGTCGAGTAGCGGGCGCGGGCAGGCGAAACTATCCAGCCCCGTGCTTGTGGCCGGCCCCGCCTTTGCCCGGCGCGGTGTCAGGGATGAAGCCGAGGTCCCGTTTCATCCGCTCGGGATCGGCGACGGCGGCGGCGCTGCCGGCGGGCTGCGCGTACCAGCCGGGATCGGTGTCGTAGCTCGCGAGGTCGGTGCGGACTTTGAGGTTCGTGTACATGCCGCCCATGGTGATGTAGTCGTACGGACCCGCTGCGCCGACCATCGGTACGGAATTGCGCGGCACTTTCATCCCCATGTCCCCCATGTCGGCCATGCCGGCTTCGCCCATGGTCATGTAGCCGGGGAGGAATTTGCGCACGCCTTTGTCGAAGTCGCCGCGCTCGACGCCGATGAGGTTCGGGATCTGGTGGCCCATCTGGTTCATGACGTGGTGCGACATGTGGCAGTGAAAGGCCCAGTCGCCCGGATTGTTGGCGATGAACTCGACAGTGCGCGTGCTGCCGACCGGCACCAACACCGTCGTCTCCGGCCAGCGCGCGCTTTCGGGGATGGTGCCGCCGTCGGTCTCGCGCACCCACCAGGAGTGGCCGTGGAAGTGGATGGGATGATGATCCATCGCCGAGAGATTGCCGATGCGGATGCGGGTGCGGTCACCCTGTTTCACGACCATCGGCGCGGTGCCGGGGTAGGCTTTGGCGTTGAGAGTCAGGAGATTGAAGTCGGTCATCTCATTGGGGTTCGGGCGCGTGGTGCCGGGGTCGATGCGCCACTCGCTGAGCAGAAAGACAAAGTCGCGGTCGGGCCGCGGGTCGCGCTCCTCGCGCGGGTGAATGACGAACATGCCGAGGAGGCCGAGCGCCATCTGGGTCATCTCATCGTGGTGCGCGTGATACATGAAGGTGCCGTGCTGCCAGACGGTGAATTCATAGACGAAGGTCTCGCCCGGCTGGATGGCCTTTTGCGTGAGCCCGCCCACGCCGTCCATGCCATTGGGCAGGATGATCCCATGCCAGTGGACGGCGGTCGCGGCGGGCAGTTGGTTGGTGACGTAAATGCGGAGGCGGTCGCCCTCCACGCACTCGATGGTCGGGCCGTGGACCTGGCCGTTGTAGCCCCAGCAGGTCGCGCGCAGGGCTTCGTTGTGCGCGGTCTTCGGGACGAATTCATGCCACACCTCGCCGCAGGTGAGGTGCATGACTTTCACACCCTCGACCAGTTTCCACGGCAGCGTGGAGCCGTTGAGCGTGACCGTGGGAGTGTAGTGTTTATGCGGCTCGCCGGGGATCGGGTGTGGTGCGCGCTGCCACGCGGGCTTGCCGTCGCCGGGCTTGGCGGCGCGGTCGGCGGCTTGCGCGAGGGCGGTCGTGCGATTGAGGGCGGCGATGCCGGCAAGAGCGGTGGCGCTGCCGAAAAGTTGGCGTCGGTTGAGCATAGGTCAGTGGGGTTTGCTGGTGGTGGTTTTAAGGCGCAGGGTCGCCGGCTTTAGCACGCGTGGTTTCGCGTCGAGGTCGCCGCCGACGGCGCGCTCGAGTTCCGCGCGCGTCATCCAGTAGTCGCGGCGGGCGGCGATCCAGCCGCGCTCGGCTTCGAGCTCCTCGCGCTTCGCGGTGAAAAGGTCGAACGCGCCGGTCAGCATCGCGTTGTAGTTCAGCAGCGTGAGCGCAAGGATGCGCTGGCGCATGGGCCGCAGGTCGTCGCGATAGAACTGCGCCACGTCGCGTTTGCTCAGCATGCGGTCGCGCAGCTCGCGCACCTCCGAGCGGAGGTCGATGGCGAGCTGCTCAAACTTCCGCTGCGCCATGCGAAGCTGCGCCTCGCCGCGCGCGAGCCGCGCCTGGCCTTGGTTGAAGATTGGCAGTTCCAGCCGCAGCGACGGCCCGGTGAGATTCGCGCCGTCCGGGTCGTGCTCGCCCGCGAGGCCGAAATCGAGCGCGCCGATAAAGCGGAACTGCTTCTCCAGCCCGAGCGCTTTCACCTCGCTCTCCAGTCCCGCGCGCGCCGCCGCGAGATCGAGGCGGTTCGCGACTGCCAGCGTTTCCAGCCCGCGCACACTTGGTTCGCTGGCCGGCACGTCGGGCAATTCGCCGCCGAGTTTCCAACCCGTATCGCGGCCCCACAGCCCGAGCAGCCGGTTCAGCTTTTCGCGATGCCCGCGCCCCTCCGCCTCCGCCATCGCCACATCAAGCCGCGACTGGCTGTAAGCCGCCTGCTCCTGCGCCAGCTTGAGGTCCGTCGTGTTACCCGCCGCGTGGATCTTCTGCAAAAACTCCAGCGACGCCGCCTGCGCCTCATGCGCCACGCGCAACCGCCCGAGCAGCGCCTCGTCGGCCTGGAGCTGAAACGTCGCCGCTTTCACCTCGGCGACCAGCTTCACCACCTCATCCGCGACGTGGAGCTGCGCGGCGGCGAGCTTTTCACGCGCCACGCGCGAGCGCAGCGGGATCATCAGCAGGTCGAGAAAATTCTGCGCAATGCCCCATTCGATCATCGTGCCGGAGGGCGGACGGTCGGGAAATTTCGCGGTCAGACTGGCCTCGGGATTCACCAGCATCCGCGCCCCGCGCACGTCGGCGAAAGACAGGCCGACCTCCTCAAACGTCGCCTGCAATTCACGATTGTTCAGCAGCGCCACCTGCACCGCGCCCGAGACCCCAAGCGGCTTTTTCAAAAGCGCGTGAACCTCCGCCAGCGACGCCTCGCGCGCCGCCATGTCCTGCTCCCAGCGCACGCTGCGACGAGTGCGCTCCTGCACGGTTTGCGCGACCCGCGTGAAGGGTTGGTCCCTGGCCGCGGCGTCAGATGCGCCGGCGGCAATGAGGAAAAACGTGAAGAGGGATTTAATGATTCTCATGGCCGGGCATTTTCATTTTGGGCGCTGGCGTGCCCGCCGGTGCAGGTGCGTTTGCCGCCTTCGGCGCGTTAGGGTTGAGGTGGGTTTGATCGGCCGGCGGTTCGGTTTCCGCGGCCTCGGCCTGCTGCGCGCGCTGGGCGAACAATTCGCGCGTGCGTCGGGTGTTGGCGTCGGCGCGCAGCGCGCCGCGGGCGGGCGGCGCGGCGGACTCCGGTGCGTCGGTGCTCGCGGGATGACGCGGGCCGATGACCAGCGGCGGCGTAGCGCAGCCCGCGAGCAGAGCGATGAGCGCGAGTGGAAAATAAAAATGACGCATGGGAGTGGGAGCGCAACGGCACGGGTCGGACGTGCCGCTGCGCGCTGTTGATTGGCTACTTCTTGGGCGGCTCGTCCTTCACCATCTTGACGTATTTCGCCGGATCCTTTTTCCAGTCCTTGAGGCAGTCCTTGCAGCACAGGTACACGTCCGTGCCCTCGTAGGTGACTTTCACGGGCTTGCCGTGCTCGCCGAGCGGGTCATTGGAGACCACGCATTTTTTCAGCGGGTAGGTTTTCGGAATCCCGCCGTTGTCAGCGCGGGCGGTGGACAGGGCAAAGGCCACGCTCAAGGCCAGTGCGGCGGTGGTGGTTTTGATGAGGCTTTGGAGTTTCATGGATATGACTTTGGTTTTTGGGTTTTTGGTTTTGTAGCTGTGCGGTTTCAGCGAGCCCGCCCGACGACCGCACCCGCGGGGCGAGACCCGGACGCAAGCAATCGCGCCCAGGAGAGTGGGTCGGAAAACGACGGCGCAAAAACCCGCGAGCGCGGGCGGCGCGTCGTTTAGACGAAGCAAGGCGGCGCGTGGCTCAGCACGCTCCGCTGGAGAATCCGTTCCGCGAAAGAAAGCGCCCGCGGCGGGCCGGTGTCGCGCGGCGCCACAGGCTGCGCCGCCACTGTTGACGGCACTGCGGTCATCACAAAGTCTAGCAGCGCGAAAAACGTGGTACCATACTTCGCCTCTACCTTCGCCGTGTCGGCGGGCAGCCCTTGCAGCGCCTTGCAGCACTCCCGATCCCCGCCAGAAGCAGGCTGCGGTTTCGATGGCTCCGACTTGCACGAGTGGCAGGCCGTATGCGTGACCGCGGTCTGCGGCGTCCGCCGCATCAGCCCGAACGCGCAGTGATTCGACGCCACCAGCCACGCCATCATCAGCAGCGCGACGACGAGCGTGCGCAGCGGCGATGAGTGATGGCGGAAGGTTTTCACAACGGAGCTAAGAACACATGGAAGCGGTTCGCGTTCAAACAATCATTCGCGAGCGGCTGATTACGGGCGCATTTTTCTCCCCGCCCACGCCGGGTTTGCCAAGCGCCGCGCGACTCGGCAGATTCCCGCCCCTTATTTTTTATGTCCGAGATTCCGAAGACCTATGAACCGCAGGCCATTGAAGAGCGCTGGTACGCGCAGTGGCTCGCCGATGGCTGTTTCACCGCCGATCCCGCGCGTGTGTCCGAGCAGCGGCCCGCGTATTCCATCGTCATCCCGCCGCCGAATGTCACCGGCGTGCTCACGCTCGGGCACGTCCTGAACAACACCATCCAGGACATCCTCGCCCGCCGCGCTCGGATGCAGGGCAAGGAAGTGCTGTGGCTGCCCGGCACCGATCACGCAGGAATTGCCACGCAGAATGTGGTCGAGCGCACGCTGCGCAAGGCCGGCGAAATGAAGCATCGCGACGATCTCGGGCGCGAGGCGCTGGTCGCGAAAATCTGGGAGTGGAAGGAGAAATACGGCGGCATCATCACCCAGCAGCTCAAGAAACTCGGCGCGTCGTGCGACTGGTCGCGCGAGCGCTTCACGATGGATGCGGAGTATTCGCGCTGCGTGTCGCGAGTCTTCGTCGATCTCTACAAAAAGGGGCTGATCTATCGCGGCAAACGCATGGTCAACTGGTGCCCCGCCTCGCTCACCGCGCTGAGCGACGAGGAGGTGGAGATGAAGCCGCAGAACGGCACGCTCTATTATTTCAAAGTGGAAGTCCCCGAGCAGCCCGGCATCTGGCTGACCATCGCCACCACGCGTCCGGAGACGATCCCCGGCGACACCGCCATCGCGGTGAATCCGAAAGACCCGCGTTACGCCCACCTCATCGGCCAGCACGCGGTGCGTCCCCTCCCCGCCGAAATGCCACGCGAGCTGCGGCTCATCCCGATCATCGGCGACGAGCACATCGACATCGCCTTTGGCACCGGCGTGTTGAAAGTGACGCCCGCGCACGACAAGGCGGACTTCGAGATCGGCCAGCGCCACGGCCTCGCGGGGGTGGACATCATGAATCCCGACGGCACCATGAACGCGCTCGCCGGCAAATCGCTCGCCGGCCTCGACCGCTTCGAGGCGCGCAAAGTCGCCACCGAACAGCTCCGCGAAATGGGCGCGCTGGAAAAAGAGGAGCCGCATCAAAACAACGTTGGCTACAGCGAGCGCGCGCAGGTGCCCATCGAGCCGCGCCTGAGCGAGCAGTGGTTCTTGAAATACCCGAGCGTCGCACAGGCGCGGGCGTGTGTGGCGGGTAGGGTGGGCGTCCCGCCCGCCGATGCCGGCGTCCCGCCGGAATCACCGAACGTCGCTGGCGCATTCGCAGACATTTCGACGTCCGATAGGCCGCGCGAGACGCGCGGGCCGGCGGGCGGAACGCCCACCCTACCCGAAGAAATGCGCTTTTTTCCCGAGCGCTGGGCGAAGGTCTATGACCACTGGCTCGGCGGCATTCAGGACTGGTGCATCTCGCGGCAGTTGTGGTGGGGGCATCGCGTGCCGGTGTGGACGCAGACCGCCAAACGCAGTGACGATTCAAAGGAAGATTTCCGGACGGCTTTGGCGTTCTTCACTCTCGATTGCGATCTCAAGGATCTGACAGTGATCAGGACGAGCGACGGTCAAGTGTTTTCGGGGATCGAGTTCGACAGGATTATAGACGAAGTCGAAGGGGAGGAATTCTCGTTCGTGGCCGTTGGACATTTCAGCGAGCACGAAATCGCTTGCTTGGAGAACTACGGCTTCACCCAAGACCCCGACGTGCTCGACACCTGGTTCAGCTCCTGGCTCTGGCCTTTCGCCACGATGGGCTGGCCGGAGAAGACGGACAGGCTCGCCAAATTCTACCCGACCACCGACCTCGTCACCGGGCCGGACATCATCTTCTTCTGGGTCGCGCGGATGATCATGGCGGGCTTCGAGTGGATGGGTGAGATGCCGTTTCGGAATGTCTATTTCACCGGCATCATCCGCGACAAACAGGGGCGCAAAATGTCGAAGTCGCTCGGCAATTCGCCCGACCCGCTCGACCTCATCGCGCAGTACGGCGCCGACGCGCTCCGCTTCGGCGTGATGCGCAGCGCGCCGCTCGGGGCCGACATCCTTTTCGACGAAAAGAACGTGGAGCTGGGCCGCAACTTCTGCACGAAGCTCTGGAATGCCGCGCGCTTCCGGCAGATGCACAGCGGCGCTGAGGCGGGCGACTTTCCCACCGAGGGCGAGATCGAGCCCGCACTGCTCACGAGCGATGACAAATGGCTGCTGCTGCGGCTGAACGCGGCGATCCGCGAAGTCTCCGCGGCGCTCGACGAATACCGCTTCAGCGACGCCGCCGCGGTGCTCTACCGCTTTTTCTGGAGCGAGTTTTGCGACTGGTATCTCGAAGCCTCGAAGGCCGCGCTCTACAGCAGCGATGTGCCGCGCAAGGCGAACACGCTGGCCGTCATCGACTTCACGCTCGCGCACACGCTGCGGCTCATGCACCCGTTCCTGCCGTTCATCACCGAGGAGCTGTGGCACGCGCTCGGTTTCCACGATGACCTGCCCGCCGACCAGGGCGGACGCACCATCATGTTCGCCCGCTGGCCTGCGCCGTTCGACAACGATTTCTACCATTTCTACGACCTCGACCCGAGCGCCGAGGAAGCGGCCAACGCGAAATACGAATGCGTGAATGGCGGCCGCGCGCTGCGCCGCGATGCCAATATCGCCAGCAACAAGCGCGTGCGTTTTGTCCTGCAAAGCGCGACGCCGCTGCTGCCGCACGACACCGAAGTGCTGCGCATCCTGCTGAACGCGGAGCCGTTTGAAGTCGTGGAAAACTACGCCGCCCCGCGCGGCACGCCGAGCGCGCTCACGCCGCTCGGCACGCTCTTCCTGCCCCTCGAAGGGCTGGTCGATGTGGCTGCCGAGCGCGAGCGCGTCGCGAAGGAAATCGCCAAGGTCGAAGACGAACTCGCCAAGGTGCGCGCGAAGCTGGCGAACCCCGCCTTCGCCGGCAAAGTCCCGCCCGCCGTGCTCGCCGAGCATCAGCAGCGCGAGGCCGCGTGGGCGGAAAAGCTCGCACAGCTTACGCGGATGCGGGAGGCGCTCGGAAATTAGCCACGGACAGGCACGGATGAAACACGGATCAAACAGCCCGCACGGAATCCCCATCCGTGTTTCATCCGTGAGCGTCCGTGGCTGATCTCTCCGCCGGTCCAGCGCGCGGCCGGGCCATCCTCATGCTCGTGCTCACCACCGCCGCGTGGGGGCTGAGCTTTCCCGGCGGCAAGGCGCTGCTCACCGCCGCCAATGCCGCGCTGCCGGACCGCGAACCGTGGTTTTTTTCCTCGCTGATGATCGCCGTCCGCTTCGGCCTCGGCGCGCTGCTGCTGTGGCTCGTGCATCCCCGCGCCTTTGCGCAGATGCGTGCGAGCGAGTGGCGGCAGGGCGTGGGACTCGGATTCTGCGGCGGCTTCGGCATGCTCTTTCAGGCGGATGGTCTCGCCTTTGCCGAGGCGAGCACGTCGGCGTTTCTCACGCAGTTTGCTTCGGTGCTGGTGCCGGTGGTCATCGCGCTGCGGACACGGCGGCTGCCGTCAGGCTTCGTGATGTTTTGCGTGGCGCTCGTCATCGCCGGCGTGGCGGTGCTCGCGCGGCTCGACTGGCGGGCGCTGCGGCTCGCGCGCGGCGAGTGCGAAACACTCATCAGCACCGCGTTTTTCACCGGCCAAATCCTCTGGCTCGGCCGCCCCGTCTTTCACGGCAACCACACCGGCCGCGTCACCCTCGTCATGTTTCTCACCATCGCCGTGCTCCTCGCCCCGGTCGTCGCCACCCACGCGCAACGCGCCAGCGATGTTCTCGTCCTTGTCAGCACCACCCCGATGGCTGCGCTCCTGCTCACCCTCACCCTCACCTGCTCGCTCTTCGCCTTCCTGATGATGAACCGCTGGCAGCCTTTCGTGGACGCCACTACGGCGGGCATTGTCTATTGCAGCGAGCCGCTCTTCGCCACGCTCTTCGCGCTGTTTCTCCCCGCGCTGCTCGCGCGCGGCATGGGCATCGCCTACGCCAATGAAACGGCCACCTCACACCTGCTCATCGGCGGGTCGCTCATCACCGTGGCAAACCTGCTCATCGCGCTGCAACCGCCGCCGCCAG
This sequence comes from Chthoniobacter sp., assembly GCA_031424395.1. Lineage (GTDB taxonomy): Bacteria > Verrucomicrobiota > Verrucomicrobiia > Chthoniobacterales > Chthoniobacteraceae > Chthoniobacter. Next base: position 20,520 of record JANPHJ010000289.1, on the reverse strand, counting down.
CCGCGGCGGACGGCCTCGTGAGGTAACGGCGCAGCGCTCAGCGCGGCGCGGGGCTGACGAGGAAGACGATTTCGCCTTTGACGGCCTTGGCGGAGTAGTGGGCGAGGAGTTCGGGGCCGGGGCCGCGGCGGTATTCCTCAAACTGTTTCGAGAGTTCGCGGGCGACGCAGAGCTGGCGCTCGGGGAAGTGCAGGGCGCAGACGGCGAGGGTCTTGAGCAGGCGGTGCGGGGACTCGAAAAAGACGCTGGTGATCTCGCGCGCGGCGGCCGCCAGCAGGTCGCGCTCGCGCCCGCCGCTTTTCACCGGAAGGAAGCCGCCGTAGAAAAACTGCTCTGCGGGAAAGCCGCTGCCCACCAGCGCGGTGAGCACGGCGCTTGGGCCGGGCAGGATGGTGTAAGGCAGCCCGCGCTCGATGCACGCGCGCAGGAGCCGGTGGCCGGGATCGCTGATGCCGGGCAGGCCGGCGTCGGTGATGAGGGCGATGTTTTTCCCGGCGGCGAGGTCTTCGATCAGCTCGGCGGTGCGGCGCGCTTCGTTGTGCTCGTGGTAGCTCACGAGCGGTTTCGCGATTTGAAAATGGCGCAGGAGATTTCCGGAGTGGCGCGTGTCCTCGCAGGCGATGAGGTCCGCGCCTTTCAAGACCTCGAGGGCGCGCAGGGTGATGTCGCCGAGATTCCCGATGGGCGTGGGGATGAGGGTGAGCACGGGAAATCAACGCTCCGCTTTTCCCCGCCCTCACCAGCCTTCGGACAAATGGCTGACGATGTCTTTGGCGAGCTGTTCGGCGGCAAGGGGAAAGGCCTGGCGCTCGTCCTGGGTGAGGTCGCTGGCGATGGGGTCGGTGCCGGTGACAAAGAAGCTGGTCTGGCCGTTGGCGCTGTTGCTGTAGAGCCTGGCCCCGGTGCGGCGGTCGGTGACGTCGTAGCGGCAGCGGAGGGTGAGGATGTATTCGCGGGTCAGGAGGACATTGCCGCGGACGGAGCGCGCGGGGTTGCGGACGATCTGCTCGAGGTGGCCCTGGACGACGACATCGGCGTCGTTGTCGCGGACGATCTTGTAGGTGCCGTCCTGCTGGAACTGTTTGATGAGCACGTTGGCGAGGAGGACTTCGACACGCGGGAGCAGGGTCTCGTTCTTAAAGCTGGGCACAGCGATGGTGTTCACCTTGGCCATGCGCGTGGGCTTGATGGGCCCGACGTGGTAGCCCGCGCAACTGCTGAGGACCAGGGCGGCGAGCGGGAGAAAAAAGGCGGATCTCATTGCGGCGGCTTCGGCAGATTGGGGTCGGGCGTGGCCGGGAGGGTCTCGGGCAGCGGCGGCTCGACGGCGGGCATGGGGCCGATGTTGCCGGGCGAGGTGCGCAGCTTCGGCCTGCCGGGGGCGGTGGTGATTTTTCCCTTTTCCTCGGCCACCACGACAGGCGGGCCGACGTAATCCGGGCGCGAGGCGGTATCGACTTTGGCCTGGAGCTTGCGACGCTGCGCGACACGGGAGCCGGTCTCGGATTTCTCGGGACCGGCCTTGAGCGCATCCTCGCCAAACTGCTGCTTGAGTTCCTCGATGCGGGTCTTGGCGGTCTCGCTTTCAGGCGAGCCGGGCTGGGATTGGATGACGTCATTGTAGTAGATGACGGCGGCGCGGTACTGCTTGGTCTTGTCGTAGTAGCGGGCGATCTCGAGGGTGCTTTTGGCCGAGCCGGTTTCGAGCGACTTCATGTTCTCTTTGGCCTGCGACACCTTCTCGCTCTCGGGGTAGCGGTTGATGAAATCCTCAAAGGCCTCGCGCGCCTTGGCGGCGTCGGCGCGGTTGTAAGAGCCTTCGCGGTAGTTGCGGAGCTGCACGTAGCCGACCTGGTAGAGCGCGTCGTCGGCGATGGCGTCGCCGGCATACTTGCTCACCACGACCTGATAGGCCTTCATAGCCTCGGGATACTTGCCCTGCTTCTCCAGCGCCTGGCCGACATTGAACTGGGCGAGCGGCGCATACTTACTAAAGGGCGCGCTTTTCACGATGGTCTCAAACATTGTCTGGGCGCGGGACATCGAGCTGCCGACGGGCACGCCGAGGACCTTCTTTTTTTCCCCGTCGAGAAAGAGCTTCGCGATCTTGAACATCTGCTCGACCACGGCATCGAAGTCGCCGCCCTGCGGGTATTTGGTGACGTAGGTGTTAAAGGCGTCGAAGGCCTTGTTATGGTCGCCGTGGCGTTCGAGCAGCAACCCGGTTTTGTACTGCGCCTTAGGCGCGAGCAGCGAGAGGCCGTAGCGTTTGACGAGCGCCTTGTAGGCTTTGAAAGCGCCGCTGTCATCGCTGGCGGCCTCGCGCTGTTCGGCGAGGTGCATCTGCTCGGCGGCGCTGCCGGCGAGCTGGGTGTCGTCGCCCTCGACCGACCAGCCCTCGCTGGAGCGATAGACCACCGCCGCCTCACTCCAGTGCAGCGACGCGAGGCACGCGAGCAGCGTGAGCGAAAGAACAGGGGCGATTTTCGACATAGGGCGCGCACGCTAAGCGACCGCCGCGGGGGGCGTCAAGCGGCGGCCTACTGCACCTTGGTCCGCAGGAAGCGCCGCGTCGCCGTGGGGCTGGAAACGGAGTCGCGCACCGTCACCACGGTGCGGTCGGACTGGTCCACCGCCGCCGTCACCGCCGGCACGCCGAAGCCCTGCGCACTCGTCCAGAGCGTAGTCCAGTCGCCCGGCAGCAGCGTGGCGGAGGCCTCCACCGCATAGGTCAGATTCGCAGCGTATTTCCGCACCGGAAAAGTGATCTCCGCGAACTTCGCCCCCGCGACCGGCGTGAGCGCGAAGACGGGCAGGCGCGCCGCGGTGTCGGGGAGGTTCGGGTTGCCAAAAAATGCCCACTCCTGCTGGTTAGTCAGCGCATCGTAGTCGGGATCGTCGGCCGCGCCGGGCGTGGTGCCCACCGCCGCCGCCCACTGCGCGAGCGTCTGCTGCACGGTCACGGTGAAGGTCTGCGGCGTTACGTTTCCATCCACATCTGTGGCGCGGACGGTAATACTGGTGACGCCGGGCGCGAGGGCCGTGAGTTGCAGACTGCTGCCCGCGAGCACGGCGCTGGCAATGGACGGATTCGTGTTGGCCGTCACCGTGTAAGTCAGCACCGGCAGCGCGGTCACGGACGTGACTTTCAGCAGGCTGGCCTGATCCACGGCGGCAGGCATGGGGAGCTTGTCCACCGGCAGATCGGTGAGCGTGGAGGCGACGACATCTGTGGCCAGCGGGCCGACATGGAGCTGCACCGGATAATTCCCGGTCGGCACCGCGGCGAGCGCGGCGAGCGTGGTATTGAGCGAGGGTGTGGCGATGCGGCCAAAGACGGTGAAGCCGCCGTTCTGGCTGTCGAGGTTCCCGCTGTTGTCCCCGAGGTTGAAGAAAAACTCGCTCGTCGCGCTGTCCGGGTTGTCGCCCACTTTCGCCATCGCCACCGTGCCGTAGGTGTTCGAGATGCCCGGCTCATTCACCACCGCCGGCAGCGCGGCGATGTGCTCAAAGACATTCGGCGCGGCGTACGTCTTGAAGCCGCCCCCCTGCACCACGAAGCCCGCCGGCGCGCGATGGAAGATCACGTCCGTGAAGTTGTAGGCGTTGAAGTTCGCCACGGTCTGCGGGGTGGTGCCGGCGTAAAAGACCATGTCCACATTGCCTTTCGTCGTCGCCATCCGCACTGCCGACTCCGTGTCGGGATCGGCGAACTTCGTCTCCAGCGCCACCGTCCCCGCGCCGCCCTGAGTCAGCGCCAGCGCGTCGATAGCCGCCGCGATCTGCGGCGCCGCCGGCGGACGCAGGATGCGCAGCATCAGGTTCAACGTGTGCGCCGGGCCGCTGGCAAAGTTCGCCGTCATCGCCACCGCGTACAGGCCCGCCGTAGTCGGCGTGCCCGAGATCACCCCCGTGCCGCTGGCAAAGCTCAGCCCCGGCGGCAGCGCGCCCACGCTCCAGTTCGTGCGCGCTGACTGGCTGATCGTCGCCATTTGATAGAAAAACGGCGTGCCCGCCGTAATCGGCGCGTAGGGCTTGCTGCTAAAGCCGTTCCGCGTCGTCGCGCTCGCAGTTGCATACGCCGAGCCCGTGCTCCCAGCCCGCGCCCGCACGCGAAATTCATACACCGTCCCCGGCTCAAACTCCGGCAGGTTCGCCATGCTCGTCGTGTTGCCGCCCACCACTTTGCGCGACGCAAAAAACGGCGCGCCCTGCTTTCGAAACTCCAGTTCGTAGCTGTCCTCCACCGCGGAGTTGTCCGTCCACGCAAAGCTCAGCACATAGGGCGTCGTCGCCGACGGCGTGACGGTGAGCCCGGTCGGCACGTAAAAGGGCGTGACCACGCTCCCGGTATTCGAGAATAGCGAATACGCGCGCGGGTTAGCCCCGTTTTGGTAGTAGGCGCGCACCTGAAAATCGTACGCCGTCCCCGGCAACACGAGATTCGCGGCACTCACGCTCCCCACATCCCCCGCATCGCCGAGATAGCCAAACGCCCCGCCTCCTGAAAAGCGGATCCAGATTTCGTAGCCCGTGTTATTCGCCGAATTGTCGTTGTAGGAAAAATTCAGCGACGACTCATTCGTCGCCGTCACCACCAGCCCCGTCGGCGTGGCCAGCGTGCCGGGCGTGGTCGCGCTGACCGCGGCGCTGGCGGCCGTCACCGAGGTGGGACTGGCCGCCGTGCCTTTGAACCCTTGCACGGTGAAATAATACGTGGTGGCCGGAGCCAGGCCGCCAATGATGAACCCCGTGGTATTGGCCCCCGTGGCTCCCAGCACCGTGAACGGCGCCACCCCCGTCGTGTTTGCCGCCACGAAATAACCTGCCTCCGAGTAGGCATTGTCGGTCCACGTCAGCAGCACCGAGCCATTCGCCAGCGTACTTGCCACCGGGCTGTTCGGCGCGTTGAAGTCGGCCGTCGTGACCGTGATCTGCGGGGTGTAGGGGGAGGCGTTCGCCGTGGAGGTGATGTAGGCGCGCACCTTGAAGGTGTAAGCCGTGTTGACCGCACGCCCGGTGAAATTGACTGAAAGGGTGCCCGTGCCCGCGCTGCCGGCAACGGGGAACGTCCCAAAGCTGGTAACGATCTCAAAATGCGTCTCCTCATTCGGGCTCGTCGAGTTGTCATCCCAGACCAGCGTGATCGCCGAGCTGCTCGTCACCACTCCCCGCAGCCCCGAGGGAGCCGCCGGCACCGCCTGCGCGGCCTGCGTCAGACCCACGAACAGCACCACCGCCACCAGCCCACCGAACAGGCTGCGGGTGAAGGAAAAAGCGGCGCGTAAAGAAAGGGACACGTTGGGCATTGCGGTAAATCGGGGGTGGCCAATGCCGGGGGCAGCTAGAGGCCTGACCCTATAAGCCACCGGCCCGTTTCTCGCAAGCTGAAGGTCGCCCGCCAGTTGCGCCCCGTGTCCATGCGCCCGACATTTTTCCCATGAAAACGCTCGCCATGTTTCTCCACGGCGCGTGGACCGAAGCCGCCGACGGCGCCACGCGCGAAATCCTCAACCCCGCCGACAATACCCCCCTCGCCCGCGTCACCGACGGCACCGCGCGCGATGCCGCCACCGCCATCGCCCACGCCCGCCGCGCCTTCGACACCGGCCCCTGGCCGCAGATGCGCGCCCCCGAGCGCGCCGCGGTCCTTTTCAAACTCGCCGACCTCATCGACCGCGACGCCCTCGCCCTCGCCACCCTCGAGACCCGCAACAACGGCAAGCCCCTCCGCGAAGCCAAATACGACGTGGCCGACGCCGCCGCCTGCTTCCGCTACTACGCCGGGCTCATCACCAAGCCCCTCGGCCAAACCTACGAAGTCCCCGACCCCGTCATCCAGTCCTTCACCGTCCGCGAGCCCATCGGCGTCTGCGGCCAGATCATCCCGTGGAACTATCCACTCCTCATGGCCGCGTGGAAACTCGCCCCCGGCCTCGCCGCCGGCAACTGCTGCATCCTCAAGCCCGCCGAAACCACACCGCTCACGGCGATCGAACTTTTCAAACTCATCGCCGAAGCCGGCTTCCCGCCCGGCGCGGCCCAGCTCCTCCTCGGCCCCGGGCCCGCGTGCGGGGGCGCCCTCGCCGCCAGCCCGGAGGTGGACAAAGTCGCCTTCACCGGCGGCACCGTCACCGGCCGCGCCATCATGACCGCCGCCACCGGCAACATCAAAAAAGTAACCCTCGAACTCGGCGGCAAGTCCCCCTGCATCGTCTTCGCCGACGCCGACCCCGACGTGGCACTCGACTACGCCATGTTCGCCATCTTCGCCGGCCAGGGCGAGGTGTGCAGCGCCGGCTCCCGGCTCCTTTTGGAGAAAAGCCTCGCCGACACCTTTCTCCCGCGCCTCGCCGCCGCATGCGGGAAAATCGTCGTCGGCGACGGCCTCGACCCGCGCACCGAGATGGGCGCCCTCATCACCCGCGCGCATCTGGAAAAAGTCCTCGGTTACATCGCCCTCGGTCACGAGGAAGGCGCGGAAGTGCTCTGCGGCGGGCACCGCCTCACCGCCGGCCCGCTTGCGCGCGGCAACTTCGTCGCCCCCACCGTCTTCGTAAAAACCCAGCCCGCCATGCTTATCGTCCGCGAAGAAATCTTCGGTCCCGTCCTCGTCGTGCAGCTCTTCGACGGCGAAGACGAAGCCGTCCGCCTCGCCAACGACACCATCTACGGCCTCGCCGCCGGCGTCTTCACCCGCGACCAAGGCAAAGGCCTCCGCGTCCTCAAAAAACTCCGCGCCGGCATCACCTGGCTCAACACTTACCACCCCACCTTTTGCGAAGCCCCCTGGGGCGGCTACAAGCAAAGCGGTCTCGGCCGGGAGCTAGGCACGGCCGGCCTCGACGCCTACCTCGAAACGAAACAGATTAACATCAACCTTGCGCCCCAGCGGCTAGGCTGGTTCGCCGGAGCCTAGAGCCTGTTCAATCCTCGATCCTGTCACGCACCGCAGCCGATCGCGGCAATTCAGGGCCAAAGGCCCGGCCCCCAGCCAGCCCAAGGCAACGCCCTTGGGTAAGAGAGCAATGAGTTACGCCCCTTCAGGGCTCCCACACGATTGGGTAGCTTTCCCGGGGCGTGGCCCTGGGCTGGCTGGTTTGCACACCTTTGGTGTCATTCCCCATTCCCTGCCAAGATGCAGGACAGAGCCAGTCATCGGAAGGCGGCACGCATCCGATTGCCACCTCATCATATTCAGTCCGCCGGAAGCTGCTTTACCTTGATCGACTTGACCGTGACTTCCGAGCCCGCCGCCGAATAGACGCTCACCGGCTTATCGAGCTTCGAGTAGTCGCCCAGGTGCTCGAACCTTAGCTGACCGTCCACATACACCGATTGCTTTCTGGGCGTTACCAGCCAGCGCACCGTCACATATTGTTTCACCGGGATCAGTCCGGCCCCGAACTTATGCTTGCCGCCCGCCGGGCCGCCATCCACGCGAAGCTGGTTGCGGTCGCGCTCCCAGTTGAAGATGAGCTGGTCGGTGGCATAGCCCAGCCGGAGGTTCGTCGAGTCCGTTTTGGCCTCGATGACAATCTCCACCGGCGGTTTGAACGTCGCCGTGGTAGTGATGCCGCCGTTCGGCTTGAGCTTCACCGGCGTGCCGGTGTGTCCGTCGGTCAGTGCGGAAATGTGCTCGGTAAATTGAGCAGTCAGCTCAGCCGCGGGCGCGACCAACGGAGCGGCACTCAGTGCGACAATGAGGATGAGGTTCTTAAGCATAGGTCGTGTGCGTAGGTTGTGGGGTGTTGAGACACAAGGGGTGCCTGTGAACCGTCCTCAACTGAACGGCCTGCGCGGAGTCAAGCGAGGCGGGCTCTTTGTGACAAGGTGCAAGGGCGAACCGCGGCCGCCGGAGCTTAACCTCTGGCGTCCCTCGACGGCCTCCGCCCCGCCTGCGCTCGCACGGAACTCCCGCTCGGGATGACCCATTGTTTTAGTTTGGGCGCTCCGCTAAAACTCCACGCTCAGATTCCGCGGCCGCGCTTCATTGGGAAAGCGGATGTAGAGCAATCCCTCGGCGGCGTCATAGGTGAAGGAGTCGAGCGGCTGTAGCTCCAGTTGGATCGAACGCGGAGCCTTCGCGGTGGCCATCAGGACGATGGCCGGTGTGTCGCCGACACCCTCTACGGTCCACGCTGCGCTGCCCTCGTCGCGCTTCACAGGCAGTGCTTTGCAGGCTGACGCGAGGAGCCTCGGCCCGGCCGACTTTACCGCGTCGAGATTCAGCAGGAAGACCCGCGCGCCCGCTGTCAGCGCGACCGATCGCTGCACTTTCAACTCAGGATCGAACAGGTTCACGAACCGACCCTTCAGCACCCGCGCCTCGCCCGGCACGGATTCATCCAGACCCGCGCCGATCACGTATGGCCCCCGCCGCAGGCCCAGGTAGTTCGTTTCTCGCCAAGCCACTCCAGCCTTGCCCGCGGCCATTTTCACCACCCCGGCCAGCCGCGCGTCGGCCTCGGCGCCGAGCGCAAACTGCGCCGGGTTTTCCCGCAGCCAAACCACTCCGCCCTGGCCCACCGCAACCGTGCCGTCCTTGGCGAAAGCCTCATCCTTTGCGCCCAGCGTCTCGAACAGGTGCTGCCGCGGCGTGCGGTCGTTTTTGCCGTCCTCGTTCCACCATTCACGGACGCGGTTGTACGGGTCCTTGTCGTCATCCACCAGCACCAGCACGCCGCCTTTTCGCACCCACTCCGCCACGGCGGGATGCACGTCGGCGGACAGCGGCTTCTGGCCTTGATAGCTCAGCAGCAGCACGCGCTGCGCGTCGAGAAAACCGGGCAGCGTCACGTTCTCCAGTTGCACCGGCGTCACCGGCACGCCGCGTTTCACCAGCGGCAAAGCGAGGCCGTAGAAGTGCGCCATGTTCGGATCGCTCGGCACCGGTTGCTCGCGCTGAAACATCAGCGAATCGCTCACCAGCACGCCGATCTTTTGCGTGCCGCAATCCCACTGCACGTCCGCCTGTTTCATATCAGTCAGCGCCTGCATCACCACCTGCAGCTCACTCGCGTACTCCGGCGGGATCGCCTTGCCGTCCCCGGTGCGCGGATACTTCCCGCCGAAAATCCGCTCCGGCCACGGCGCGACCTCGTACTGCCACACCTCCGGCTGGAGCAGCGAGGCGACCAAGGTCGATTCCCAGTTGCCGCGATAGTCCGCCCAGTCGTGCCGCGGGTTGTCCTCGATCGGATCGTTCAGATACCAGACCGCGCGCCCCGTCGCGCGGACAAGATTTTGCATCGCGCCGTATTCCAGAAACGCCGTCTCAAAGGTCCGCTCCTTCCGCACCCCGCGGAAGTGATTCGGCGTCCGCGCCGTCCCCGTCCAAATCTGCGCGATATACCCGTCGCACCCGTCCAGCCGCGCCAGACTCGACTCCGGGCTTACGATGCACCAGTGCGCGTAGTTGATCAGGCTGTGTGTCGGCACATAGCAGCGCACGCTTTTGCCCGTCCGCGCATTGAAAGCCTTCACGTAGCTGAACACCTGCTGCAACGCCCGGCGGTAGAGGAAATACTTCAGCTTCGACGCCCGCCACTGCCCATCCACCGACTCATGCGGCGCCTGCCACGGCTCGTGGTAAAAGCTCAGCCACTCGCGTTTGAACCCCTCCGAGTAACCCGCCCGCGCCCAAAACTCCGGCTCCTCCAGATGCACCGCCTCCACCCCCGCATCCAGCGCCCGCTGCACGCCCGTGCACAGGTATTCGCCATAATTCTCCGCCGGACACATGTACCACACATCCCCGCCGTGCCCGATCTTCTTCCCATTCCGATCCGTCTGCGCATTGTCCTCATGGTTCACCCCATCGTAGCTGCCGTAGAGATAGTCCTGATAGTCGCCCCACGAAACGCCCGTCATCAGATGCACCCGATAGCCCCGCTCCCGCCAGCTCGTCACCCGCTCCGCCAGCCCATTGCCGATGCCATAGACCATCGCCACATCTGCCCGCAGATTCCCCAGCGGACTCCACGGCTTCGAGGTCTGGAAACTCGTGCGCTCCAGGCGCTGCGCCGGGTCTTCGGGGAAAGCCGGCGGCTCTGCATTGAGCAAAAGCGCCAGACCGCCCAGCATAAGGGCAGCAAGAGAAAGAGTCGGGAGGGTCATCGTCTCCGCCATCATACGCGAGGCCCGCGGCAAGCAAGCTGGACCTGCTCCTTTGCCCGCTTTGAAGAACCGAAGATTTCCTGCGCTCGCCGTCCAAAAATGCGGCTCGGCAACACCCCCGTCCCGCCTCATTGCTAGACGCCCCACATGAACCGCATCCTCGTCCTCTACGATTCCGCTTCCGGCAATGTCGCCAAGATGGCGCAGCTCATCGGCGAAGGCGCAGCCTTGATTCCCGAGACCGAGGTGCGCGTGCGCTCGCTCGATGAAGCCAGCGCGGACGACGTGCTCTGGTGCGACGGGCTCGCCGTCGGCAGCCCCACGAACATGGGCCTCCTCTCGTGGAAAATGAAACGCTTCTGGGACGACACCATGCGCCCGCACTGGATGCAGATCGACGGGAAGATCGCCTGCGCCTTTGCCTCCGCCGGCGGCTGGGGCGGCGGTATGGAGCTGGCCTGCCAGTCCATCCTCACGGTGCTGATGAACTTCGGTTTCCTCGTCTTCGGCGTCACCGATTACGCCTCGAAAATGCTCACCCTCCACTACGGCGCCGTCGTCGCCAAAGCGCCGCGCGGCGACGCCGACGAAGCCGCCTGCCGCCTCCTCGGCCAGCGCCTCGCCGAGTGGGTCGCCACCTACCTCCACGGCCAGCGCGACCAGCATCCGGCGACGAAACAGGCGCAGCGGATGCGCCCGTAGGACTACCCGCGCTAGGCCAGCCGCACGGGCTGGCCGGTGCTTTCGAGCACCGCGTGCCAAAGCTCGCTTTGCGGGTCAACCTTGCGCCGGCCCTGGGTGGCGAGCGGGATGGGGATGTGGACAAAGGCTCCGTGCCAGCGGCCCGCGAGCAGGCCGGTCTTGCCCGCCATGGCGGCGTGCACGGCGTGCTGCGCGAGCTGGGAGCAGTAGAAATTGTCCGCCGCATTGGCGGGCACGCTGCGGATCATGTAGCTCGGGTCGATGTACTTCAGGTTGATCTCGATTTTGCGCTCTTTGAAAAAGGCGTTGATGCGGTCCTTCAGGTAAAGGCCAATGTCGCCGAGCCGCTTGTTGCCGCTGGCATCGGTAGCGTGCTCCGCTTTCAGCAGCTGCTGCCCCGCGCCCTCGGCCAGCACAATGACCGCGTTCTTGTGCCGCGCCAGCCGGTAGCGCAGCGCTTCGAGGAGCCCGCGCGCGCCGTCGAGTTCGAACGGCACCTCGGGGATGAGCACGAAATCCACATTGGCTCCGGCGAGCGCCGCGTAGCACGAGATGAACCCCGAATCGCGGCCCATGAGCTTGACCACGCCCACGCCGTTCATGGAGCCGAGCGACTCGCTGTGCGCGCATTTCAGCGCCTGCACGGCCACGCCAAACGCGGTCTCGAAGCCGAACGACTTGTCGAGAAACATGATGTCGTTGTCGATGGTCTTCGGGATGCCGACGATGGCCTTTTTCAAACCCCGCCGCTCGATCTCCTCGGTCAGGGCATAGGCTCCGCGCAGCGTGCCGTCGCCGCCGACCACGAAGAGAATGTCGCAGCTCAGCTCCTCCAGAAAATCCACCATCGCGCCAATGTCCTGCGGGCCGCGCGACGTGCCAAGGATGCTGCCCCCGAAACTGTGGATTTGCGAAACGGACTCCGGCTTCAGGATCATGGGCGTGTGCCCGTACTCGGGGATCAGCCCCTCGTAGCCGTAGCGGAAGCCGTAGGTTTTCGTCACGCCGTAGCGCAGGTGCAGTTGGGTGACGATGCCGCGGATCATGTCGTTCAGTCCGGGGCACAGCCCGCCGCAGGTCACGATGCCTGCGGTGGTTTTCGCCGGGTTGAAAAAAATCATCTCCCGCGCTCCGGCGACTTCGAAACTGTGCTGCGGATGCGGGACCTCCCCTGGCGACATGCGATGGTCGAAGAGCACGCGCTCCGCGTCGGTCTTGAACGCCACCTCCACCCCGCCGCGATGACGCAGCGGCGAGATGATTTCGCACGGGCCGAGGTATTTGATCTGCGTATCCATGAAGGCGCAGATGAATGGCGGGCCGCGCCCGCGAGCTCAAGACGGAAACCCCGCGCTCCCCGGGAAATGGCGCGCGAGAACCGCTCGCTTGCCAAGCAGGCATCCGTTTTCCATCATCCGCGCGCACACCAACCACCGGCCTCCGCAACGCGAGGCCACAACCACCAAAACACCATGGCCCACGAACTACCCGCACTCCCGTATCCCTTCACCGCGCTCGAACCTTCCATCGACGCCAAGACGATGGAAATCCATCACGACAAGCACCACGCCACCTACGTCACGAACCTCAACAAAGCGCTCGAAAGCGCGCCCGCCGAGGCCGGCCACCCCGCCGAGCAGCTCATCCAGCACCTCGACAAACTGCCCGACGCCATCCGCACCGCCGTGCGCAACAACGCCGGCGGCCATGTGAACCACAGTTTTTTCTGGAAGCTCCTCACCGCTGGCGCCGACGGCAAACCCGTGGGCCAGCTCGCCGCGGCCATCACCGCGACCTTTGGCGATGTCGAGCAGCTCAAGGAAAAGATGAACGCCGCGGGCGTGGGCCGCTTCGGCTCCGGCTGGGCGTGGCTCTATGTCAGCGGCGGAAAGCTCGAAATCGGCTCCACCGCCAATCAGGACAACCCGCTCATGGGCAAAGCCGTCGCCGGCATCGAAGGCACGCCCGTCCTCGGCATCGACGTATGGGAGCACGCCTACTACCTCCACTACCAGAACCGCCGCCCCGACTATCTCAAAGCCATCTGGTCCGTCATCAACTGGGCGCAGGCCGAGCAAAACTACCTCGCCGCGCTGAAGTAACCACCCGCCATTTCGCAGGAAAGAATCAGCCCGGAGCCGCACGCGCGGCTCCGGGTTTGTTTTTTGGGGGGAAACAGCTGGCGGTTCCGCCGGGCACGTTATTACAGTGCTTACAAATGAAAACGGTCGTGCTCAAAGTCTCCCGCATCGGCAACTCCCGCGGCATCCGCCTGCCCGCTGGAATGCTCCGCAAATACCACATCACCGACTCGGTCATTGCCGAGGAAAAAACCGACGAAATCGTCCTCCGTCCCGGACGCGCCGGACGGACGAAACTTTCCTGGGAGGCCACGGCCAAGGCGATGGCCACAGTGAAAGAAGACTGGTCGGACTGGAACACCACCGCGGGGGACGGGCTGCATGAACTGTAGGCGCTACGACATCCACTGGGTCGAACTTGATCCCGCGCACGGCAGCGAACTGCGCAAGACCCGCCCGGCGGTCATCGTCAGCCTCGATGTGCTCAACCGCGCCGTGACCACCCTCGTCGTCTGCCCGCTGACCAGCCAGCTTCACCCCGACTGGCGCACGCGCCTGCCGGTGAAGGTCAAAGGCAAGGCGGCGGAGATTGCCGCCGACCAAATCCGCACCCTGGACAAAAGCCGCCTAGGCAAAAAGCTCGGCTCTCTCACCGCCCGCGACGCCGCCGCCCTGCGACGCTTGCTCGGCGAGATGTACGCCGAGTGCTAGGTGGAGCCATCGGCATCGGGCCGGCAGGATCATTGCATCCCATTGAGCAATGGGCACCGGTGCGTTACATCGAAGCCCGCCCATGATCACGCGTCGTTTCCTCATTGTTGCCTGTTACTTCAGCCTCGGAGCTGCACCTTGGCTGCTCGCTGCGGCCAATGCCGCAGAAACGAATGACTTTTTTGCGATGGACACGATTGCGCGCGGTACGCCGGAGGTGGTGGTGCCGATGCTGAAGGAATTGGGCTTTTCCGGGCTCGGAGGTGCGGCGGGTGATACGGTGATGCCAGCCGCGCTGGAGCGAGCGGGACTGCGCTTTTTCAATGCCTATGCAGGCCTTGGTTTCACGGCGGGGCAGCCGGCGTTGACGGATGAGATGCGGCGGAACCTGGAGGCGTTGCGCGGGCACGGTGCGGCGCTCTGGCTGAACATCCCGAAGGTGACGCAAGACGGGAAGGCGTTGGCGAATTCATCGCCGGAAGGCGATGCGGCGGTCGTGGCGGGGCTGCGCGAGTTGGCGGCTTTCGCCGAGCCGCTAGGCGTAAGGATCGCGCTGTATCCGCACGCCGGCACGTGGCTGGAGCGGGTGGAGGATGCGATCCGCGTGGCCGGAAAAGTGGATCGCGCATCGGTGGGTGTAACTTTCAATCTCTGCCACTGGCTGAAGGTGGAAGGCAGCGGGCGCGATCCCGAGCCGGTGCTCAAGGCGGCGGGCGCGCGGCTGATGTTTGTGACGATCAATGGCGCGGACACGGGCGACACGCGGCAGATGGGCTGGGACCGGCTCATCCAACCGCTCGACGCTGGCAGCTACGATGTGGCGGCCTTTCTCGCTAAGCTGCGCGCCGCGGGCTACACCGGGCCGATCGGCTTCCAAGGTTATGGGATTAAAGGGGACGCGCGCGAGCTGCTCCGGCGGTCGATCAAGGCGTGGTGGACGCTCCAACCGGGGCTGTGAAAAATGCCCGCGTGATTCCCCATTGAGCACCGTGCGCGGGTGCGCTACATCGTCCGCCCCTATGGCTTTTCTCAACGACAACTATCTCAAGCTCAAAGCAGGCTACCTCTTTCCCGAAATCGCGCGGCGCGTGAAGGTTTTCGCAGACGCGAACCCGGAAGCGGCGAAGCGGATCATCCGCTGCGGCATCGGCGATGTGACGGAGCCGCTGCCGCCTGCGGTGGTGACGGCGATGCACAAGGCCGTGGATGAGATGGCGACGCGCGCGGGCTTTCACGGCTACGGGCCGGAGCAGGGCTACGAGTGGCTGCGGCACGCGATTGCGGAGAATGATTTCCGCGCCCGAGGGATCGAGGTGGCGGACGATGAGATTTTCGTGAGCGATGGCTCGAAGTGCGATTGCGGCAACATCCTCGACATCCTCGGCGGGCAGAATCGCATCGCCATCACCGACCCGGTCTATCCCGTCTATGTGGACACGAACGTGATGGCCGGGCACACCGGCGAGGCCGATGCGAGCGGCGCGTACGCGGGGCTGATCTATCTGGATTGCACGGCGGAAAACGGCTTCGTCGCCGCGCCGCCGAGCGAGCATGCGGATGTGATCTACCTCTGCTTTCCCAACAACCCGACCGGCGCGGTAGCCACACGCGAACAGCTCGCGGCGTGGGTGGCGTATGCGCAGGAGCACCAGTCGCTCATCCTGTTCGATGCCGCCTACGAGGCCTACATCAGCGACCCCGAGGTGCCGCGCTCCATTTACGAAATCCCCGGCGCGCGCGAGGTGGCGATTGAGTTTCGCAGCTTCTCGAAAAACGGCGGTTTTACGGGCACGCGCTGCGCGTTCATCGTCGTGCCGAAGACGCTCATGGCCGCGACTGCTGGCGGCGAGCGCAAGCCGCTGCACCCTCTCTGGTCGCGCCGGCACACGACGAAATTTAACGGCGTCTCCTACATCGTGCAGCGCGGCGCGGAGGCGCTGTATTCTCCGGATGGGAAAGCGCAGATCGCCGCGCTCGTGGAGCACTACATGGGCAATGCGGGCATCCTGCGCGAAGCCGCATCGGCCGTGGGTCTGCGCGTGTACGGCGGCGTGAATGCGCCCTACATCTGGGTCTCCACGCCCGCCGGCACGACGAGCTGGCAGATGTTCGACCGCATGCTCGGCGAGGCCCATGTGGTTATTACACCGGGCAGCGGCTTCGGCGCGATGGGCGAAGGCTACTTCCGCATCAGCGCGTTCAATTCGCGCGCCAATGCGGAGGAAGTGGCGCGGCGGATGAAGGCGATTGCGTGGTGAGCGCAAAGCGCGCGGCGCTGCCGGGAGCTGACAGCTTGCCTTACAGCGCCGCCTCACGCCTTGCGGCCGAACTTTTTCTCCAGCTCGTTGTAGCTCATCTGGATCATCGTCGGGCGGCCGTGGGGGCAGCAGTAGGGCAGCTCGCAGGCGAGGAGATCCTGGATGAGCCGGACGAGTTCCGGCTCGCGCAGGTAGTCGTTCGCCTTCACCGCGTGGCGGCAGACGGTCTTGGCGATCATATCTTCGCCGAGCCGCAGCTTGGAGGTCTGCGCGCTGGTTTCGCGCAGGTCGTCGATAATGTCGCGCAGGAGCTGCGTGGGCTCGGTCGCGCGGAGGAAAGTCGGCAGGCTGTCGATTTTGAAAGTGCCGGAGCCGAACGGTTCCAGGCCGATGCCGGCACGCTGGAGCACGTCGAGATTGCGCCCGAGCCAGTCGCCGTCACGCGGGCTGACCTCCAGCGTGAGCGGCAGGAGCAGGCGCTGGCCGGGCACGCCCTGCTGCTCCATACGGCGCTTCATTTCCTCAAAAAGGATGCGCTCATGCGCGGCGTGCTGATCGACGAGCACGAGGCCGCTGGCGTTTTCCATGAGGACGTAAAGCTTGCCGAGCACGCCGAGGATTTTGAAATCGTGGGAAGGGTTGAGCGACGCGGGTTCGGACGGCGCGGGCCATTCGGTTTTCGCGGCGGCAAGCTCGTTGGACGCTGGACGTTGGACGCTGAGCGTTGGAAGTTCATCCCCGCGCAGCGGCGCAGGCTGCTGCAAGGGCAGCGCACTCCAATCCCGCCGCAGCGCCACCTGCTCGGCTTGCGGAATGAGCGGGAGCGTCTCGTCTGGCGTTACGTTCGCCTCCACCGCCGGCTCCGCGCGAAACGTCCGCGACCAGCTCGCCCGATCACTTTCCAGCGCCATCCGCACCGCCTCGACCACCGCCTCGCGCACCCACGCGCCGTTGCGAAAGCGCACTTCGCGTTTCGCCGGATGCACGTTCACATCGACCTCGGCGGGATCCATGTCGATGAACAGGAACGTCACCGGATGCTGTCCTTTCATCAACGCGGTGTGGTAGCCCTCGCGCAGGGCGAAATTGAGCGTGCCGTTTTCCACCGCGCGCCCGTTGAGGAAGACGAGCTGCTGCGCGCGCGACGAGCGGCTCACGCCCGCCTTGCCGATGAGCCCGCGAATGGAAATCCCCTCGCTCGCGAACTCCGGCACGTCCAGCAGCTCAGCGGCGAGCGCCGCGCCGCACAGGTCGCGGACCCGCTCCCGCAGATGCACGGCGGGCGGAAGCTGCCAGACGATGCGCTCGTCATTGACGAAGACGAAGCCGGTCTGCGGATGCCCGATGGCTTGCAGATGAAGCTGGTGCTCGACGTGGCTCGACTCGGTGTTTTCGGTGCGCAGGAATTTCCGCCGCGCGGGCAGATTGTAGAAAAGCTGGCGCACTTCGATCTGCGTGCCGGGCGCGTCGCCGCCGTCGCGCACGCTCTCGATTTTGCCGGCGCTCACGATGACTTCCGTGCCCGCGAGCGCGTCGCGTTCGCGCGTGGCGAGGCGGAAGCGCGAGACGCTCGCGATGCTCGGCAGCGCTTCGCCGCGAAAGCCGAGCGTGTGAATGGCCGCGAGATCATGGCCCGTGCGGATTTTGCTCGTGGCGTGTCTTTCGAGGCAAAGCAGCGCGTCGTCGCGGTCCATGCCGCTGCCGTTATCGACCACGCGGATGTAGGAAATGCCGCCGCGCCGCACCATGACCTCGATGCGCGTGGCCCCGGCGTCGATGGAGTTTTCCACCAGCTCCTTCACCACGCTCGCGGGCCGTTCCACGACTTCGCCCGCGGCCACCTGGCTGGCGACGGCTTCGGAAAGGAGGGCGATGCGGGACATGGGCGCGGAGTGTCGGGTGGCGCGCGGCGGGTGACAAGTGCGCGGCTGGCACTTGCCACTTGGCACCGTTCGCGCGGCGACTTAGTTTCCACGCATGATTCACGTCACTGATGCAGCTTTTGCGCAGCTCGAAACCCTCGTCCGCGACCAGGACGATCCGGCCAAGGGGCTGCGGATTCTGGTCGAAAACGGCGGCTGCGCGGGGATGCAGTATGGCATGGGGCTCGACCACGCTAAGGAGGGCGACGCGATCGTCGAGCGGGGAGGGGTAAAGGTCATCATCGACGCCGAGAGCGCGCATTTTCTCAACGGCTCGATCATCGACTATGCGGACGATCTCGCCGGCTCCGGCTTCCGCATCCAGAACCCGAACGCCGCGCGGAGTTGCGGCTGCGGCACGTCCTTCGAGCCCGCCGACGCCGGGGCCGGCGCGCACCAGCACTAAGCACCCGCGCAACCCGACCAGCGCTCCCGGTTTCTCCAAAAAATGGCTGACGATTTCTACGGTTACGATGACGACGGCGACGAACCCAAGGGCCGCGACAACCTGTTTCTCTGGACCATTTTCATCCTCCTGCTGATCGGCCTCTCCTTCGCGTGCTGGCTCGGCAGCTTCTACGTGTTCGGCCATCCGGAGCGACCCGCCTCGTACCGTTTCCTCAAAAAAATCGGCAAGATCGACGCGCCTGTGCGCTTTGAAGTCACCGCCGCGCCGCCGGGCGAGTTCCTCACCGCACAGAAGCTTTTCGAGCGCTATGGCCGGATGACCCGGCTCGAGTTGCAGGAGGAAAACGCGCAGCTCCTGCGCGACTACCTCAAAAACTATCGCGAGACCAAAAGGCCTGTCGGCTACGTGTTTGGGCGCTACGTCATTCTGGCCGCGCACGATTTGAAAAAGACCGATCTTTTCCCGACGGGCGTGGTCGCGCTCGCGCAGGCGGCGGAGTTTCCGCAGGTGGTCATCGAGCATGTCTATACCTCCTCGCCGCGCTACGTGCCCGCGCTGCACACGCTGCTTCAGACCGGTCTCGACATGCCGATCAAGAAGACCGAGGATCTCGCGGCGCTCATCCATGTGGAGCGCCTGCCAGACGGGCACATGCAGTTCACCGTGGTGCCCCTGCTCTACCCCACGTATGCGGTAAAGAATGGCGTGGGCACCTTTAGCCTCGAACCGCCGGCGGAATTGAACATGGAGCCCGGCCTGCCGGTGATCAAAGCGCAGGCCTTTCAAGACGGACTGAAAAAATTTGCCGAATACCGTCGCACCCACCGCCTCGCCAGCACCGACACCGCCGGTGACGACGCCCCGCCAATACCGCAGCCCGAACTCGTGCGCGTGGACACCGTGCTGCCGGGGACGCCCGTCCCGCTCAAGGGGGCCCTGCCACCCGTGCCGGTGGCCACGCCGATGGCGATCGTGGGCAAAGCCACGCCGCGCATCGCCGCCGCCACACCCGGCGCGACTCCGCCAATCAATATCGCGATGCTCAATACGCCGCGCCCCGCCGCGTCGCCGCTGCCGGCGGCCGCCACGCCGCCCGTGAAAATGTCGCCAACCGGCGTCCCGCTCCAGCCCTTCATCGAAGCCAAGCGCGATCCCAACATGTCGAGCGGCGGCGGCTCGTGGCGCATGTATGCCGCGGGCAAAGCGCCGCCGGCCCGCACCGTCACCGCCGCCGACGCCGGCGATCTTGCCGAGCGCGGCGAACTTGGCGAACGCATCTACCTGCAGGGCGAGTTCCGCGTGACCGCCTCGGGGGAAAACCGCGCCGTCCTCCGCGACCGCGCGGCCAGTGCCGATCCGGCGGCGACGGGTGCGGCGCGCATCATCGTGGAGTATCCCGCGGGTGCGGTGCCGCCGGCGGAAAACTCCAGCTTTGTCCGCGACGCCGCGCGCCCGTTTGAAATCCGCGACGTGCGCCGCGGCGCGGACGGCCAGGTGAACATCTACGTGCGCGAGATCATCCAGCAGTAGGCCGCGCCCGCGCCGTTCCTCCGCCAATGCCGCTAGCTGCTTTTCCGAAGTGCTTTCTCGACGCCCTGTGCGTGGAGAAAACCATGACGGTCGAGGATTGGATCGAGCGCGCCGCAGCGGAGTTGGATGTCGATGGGCTGGAGTTTTACTGGGGCTTCACTCCGCGCACCGCCGCGGAAATCCAGCGCGTGCGCGGCCTCGTCGAAGCGCGCGGACTGGCGCTGCCGATGATGTGTTACTCGCCCGATTTCACCCAGCCCGACGCCGCGGCGCGGGCGCGCGAGGTGGAGGCGGAAAAGCGTGTGATCGAAGTCACCGCACAGCTCGGCGGCAAGCTCTGCCGCGTGCTCAGCGGGCAGCGGCGGCCCGAGGTTTCGATCAATGACGGCGTGAAAATGGCGGCGGACTGCATCACCGAACTGCTCCCGCACGCGGAGCAATGCGGGGTCACGCTGATCCTCGAAAATCATTACAAGGACGGCTACTGGGACTTCCCCGAGTTTGCGCAGAAGCGCAACGTCTTCCTCCAGCTCCTCGCCGCCATCCCGCGCAGCCCGTGGTTCGGCGTGAACTACGATCCGTCGAACGCCGTCGTCGCCGGCGACGACCCGATCGCGCTGCTCGACGAGGTGCTCGACCGCGTCGTTTCGATGCACGCGAGCGACCGCTATTTCGAGGGCGGCACACTCGCTGATTTGGAAAAAGTGGGCGCGCACCAAGGCTACGCGAGCATCCTCAAACACGGCGTGATCGGCCGCGGGCTGAATGATTACGACGCGATCTTTTCA
>JANPHJ010000288.1:0-1893 GCA_031424395.1 Chthoniobacter sp. | reverse complement strand
GCCAGCGTCGCAGAGGATGAAATTCCCGCCGCCTTCCGTGGGCATATGCGCGGCGATGGCGGGCCGCTCGATGCCGGGGAGTGTGCGCAGTTTGATGGTGGCCGCGGCGACGACCGCGCCCGTATTGCCGGCGCTGACCAGGGCCTCGGCCTCGCCGCTTTTCACGAGATCGACGGCCCGGCTGACCGACGAATCTTTTTTCCGCCGCACGGCGTCGATGCCGCTATCGTGCATCTCCACAACCTGCGTGGTGTGGAGGATCTGGACGCGTCCGTCGCTGCACCCGGTGCGCCGCAATTCCGCCTCCAGCCGCGGCGTGTCACCGGTCAGGAAAAGGCGGGTGATCTCGGGAAACTCGCGGAGCGCCAGCACTGCGCCCTCGATGAGTTTCGCCGGGCCGTCGTCATGGCCCATGGCATCAAGTGCGATCTTCATTTCGTGCCGCCAAAGACAACAGCGCGCGCGGGCGATGCCAAGCATTTCCAGCATTTCCAGCGCGGCGCAGCGTTCCGCCAGCGGTGGATTTCGCGGCCCTCGCGCCTGGTCCGCGGTTGCGGATGTGGTGGGTGAAAATTCCTTTCGCCGGGCGGCGGCGGGGCGCGTAGGGTCGGCGCATGGCTGAAGTCCAAACACACAACGAAGCGGGCGAGATGACGCAGATTTTCATCGAGTTCGTAATGATGCAGGCGCAGAACGCGGCGCTTTTCCTGGGGCAAATTCCGAACCCGCGGGGCGGGCCGACGGAAGTGAATCTGCCGCTGGCGAAGATGTTCATCGACCAACTCGCGGTGATCGGCGCGAAGACGCAGGGCAATTTGAACGCGGACGAAGCCAAGGTGCTGGACGGCGCGCTGAAGCAGCTCGAGGCGGCGTTCATGGACGTGGCTTCGCGGACGGAAGGCTTTCATCCCGGCGAATCGCTCGCGCCGCCGCGCGAGGCTGCGCCACCCGTGCCGGAGCCCGGAGCCAGCGCGCCGCCGACTCCGCCGCCCACAGCCGCACCGGAGCCGCCAGCGCCGGCACCCGCGCCGGTGGCGGAGGAAAGCCGGAAACGTTTCACCAAGAGCTACGGAGCCTGAGCGCGTGAGCGTTCCGGTCATTGCCGTCGGCGGGTGCCGGCTCGGGGGAGCCGAGCCGCTTTTCCTCCTAGGCCCGTGTGTCATGGAGTCGGAGGACTTCGTCTGGCGCATGGCGCGGGCGCTGAAAAGCGTGTGCGCCGAGGTGGGCGCGCAGTTCGTTTTTAAGGCGAGCTACGACAAGGCGAATCGCACGTCGGGCAAGTCCTTCCGCGGGCTCGGGGCGCGCGAGGGGTGCAGGATTTTGGCGGACATCGGGCGCGAGCTGGGCGTGCCCGTGACGACGGATGTGCATACCGCTGCGGACTGCGTGGTGGCCGCGGAGTACATCGACATTTTGCAAATCCCCGCCTTCCTCTGCCGGCAGACCGATCTCATCCAGGCGGCGGCGGAGACGAAGCGCGTGGTGAATGTGAAAAAGGGGCAGTTCCTCGCACCGTGGGACGTGCGCAACATCGCGGACAAGCTGCGCGGTTTTGGCAATGACCAGTTCTTCTTCACCGAGCGCGGCACGACCTTTGGCTATAACAATCTGGTGGCCGACATGCGCTCGCTCTACTGGATTCGCGAGGGCGGCTACCGCATTGTTTTCGACGCCACACATTCCGTGCAGCGGCCCGGCGGGGCGGGAGACAAGACGGGCGGCGACGGCGTGCTCGCGCCGGTGCTGGCGCGCGCGGCGGCGGCGGCGGGCTGCGACGGAATTTTCATCGAGACGCACGAGGACCCGACGCAGGCGCTGTCCGACGGGCCGAACCAAATTCCGCTCTCGCAACTGCCGGCGTTGCTGAAACAATTGCTCCAGATTCATGCGCTC
>JANPHJ010000287.1:0-2229 GCA_031424395.1 Chthoniobacter sp. | reverse complement strand
CTCGTGGTGGGAAAAGACGTGCGTTTTGAGAATGGAAAACTACGCGTCGAATTCGAGGGCAACCGCTTGGACGTGGTGTGCAAAGCGGGCACCGCCGCGCCTGCTGCGGTGACGATTGACGGGCGGAAGCCGTCGGAGTTTCCCGAGCTGTACGGCTGCACGCGCGCGGTGACGAAGCCCGAAGGAAAGTGGCTCGTGAAATGGCCTATCGTCGCGCCCATCGGTTCGGAGAAGCCGCTACTCGTGGAGGACTGGACGCTCGATGTCCGCAGGGTCGATGCGAGCGAGAAGCTGTTCACTTTCACGCTCACCGGCTCGAAGTCCGGCGCAGATGGCGAGGGCCGCAGCGACGCGCGCTTCGTGTCGAAGTCGGGCCGCGTCGTCATCACACCGGAGGATTGGAATGTGCAATTCGCGCTCAGCGTGCTTGGCGGCATCAAGCCGGTGCCAGAGGCGTTTGCCGTGAAGTGGAACGTCGAGCCGCGTTTTGTGGACGCGTTCGTTTCGCCGGGCGTGAAAGACGCGGGCGTGGAAACGACTGTGACGCTCGCGCAGGGCCTCGCGAACGCGAAGCACACGCTCGAAATCACCGGTGGCGCAGAGACCATCGGCGCGCTGCGGGTGTATCAACCACCGCATGCAGTGCGGCCTTAAACGCGCAACTTCGCCGCCTCTTTCATCTCCCCATGTCGCTGAGTCGCCGGTTAATCATCGTACGCAAACCCAACACTGAATTGCGGCACTTCATCTTCCTTCTTTTCTCCTGCCTCACTTCGTTCGCTGCGGCAGCGAGCGCACCGACGGGGCTAGTCACGACCGTCACTTCACCCACGGAGGCCAAACTTTTGTGGAAGGATAGTTCCAGCGATGAGGGGGGGTTCACGGTCGAGCGCCGGATCAGCGGTGGACAAGTCGAGGCTCTCGCCAGCTTGCCCGCGAACACCACGAGCTTTCAGGATCGGGGCCTGACTACCGGCAAGACCTACACCTATCGAGTTTCCGCGACCTCCAAGGACGGGCTGCCTGCGGGCGTCGAGGCTCGCGTCTCGCTCATGCCGCCCGCCGAACCCCGCGGGATGCTGGGTTGGTCGCCTTCGGGGAAGGAGATCGTCATTCAATGGACGGATCGTTCGGAGAACGAGGATGGGTTTGTTATCGAACGCAGGTCGAATGATCCGAAGGCGAAGTTTGTCGAGTTGGCGCGAGGCGTGAAAGCCGACACCTACAAGGACACGACGGTGACGCCGGGGGCCGTCTATACCTACCATGCCCGCGCCTACAACGTGGTCGGAGCATCCGCTTTCGCGGAGGTAACTCTGAAGGCCGGGGGGATGCCGCCTGCCCCGACAAACACCAAGATTCCTGCGTGGAGCGGTGAGGCGAAGGTTATTTATTCAAAGGCTTTCCCGGGGTTTATGGACATCGAGGTGTATCAGGAAAACGGGCGCTGTTTCGTTCGGGATAAAATCAAGAAGGCCGAATACAAGGATTCGCGTCCGCGCCGCGCCTACTACGTGGATATGGAAAACATCGGGTCTTCGCTGGAGAAGGGTTATCCGCTGCCAGAGCGCGGGGGGATTTATCAAATTCAGTGCAAACGGTGGAAGGAGGGTAAGGATCAGTGGGATCTGCAAAACTCTGATGTGGCGATGGAATGGGTGAGCAAGCCGGGGCCGCTCGGGGTCGAGGGGGAGCTGTTCATTCCGCCGGGGTTTGCCTTGGATACGGAGGACTGGCGGGATCAGGCGTATAAGGCCATCCCGCCGTTCGAGGCGATTCGGGGCAAAGCTACGCCGTCGTATCGCTACAACGCCGACCAGAAATGGGAGGATGTCCTCAGCCGCGGCGCGAGCCACACGGCGAGCGGAGTCGGGCCGGGTGGGCACGAAAACATGCTGCTGACCGCGGGCGATCCGCTGGATGCGCTGGGCGAGCAGGGTTTCGCCAAGCTAAGCAAGGAGGAACTCACCCGCTACGCCTCACAGGTTCCGCCGCTCGCTTTTTATCTCACGGATTGGGAGAAGCAGGCGGGCTGGCATAACACGCCGACCTACTGGAGCATTGACCTTCCCAACGAGAAGGTGCTCCAGAACTACTACGATTACATTTTGGAGATGAACCGGATGCAGCCAGCGCGGAAGAACGGGGACTATTACCGGGCGCTCAAGTGGAACAACTCCTTTTATGAAGAGGGGGAGGCTTATCCGTTGCGGGAAAAATTCATCGAGC
>JANPHJ010000286.1:0-5572 GCA_031424395.1 Chthoniobacter sp. | reverse complement strand
GGGTTGGAATTGAAAGGTTGTGAGCCCCCGGTTCCGGGAAAGAGGACATGACCGCGGTGAAAACCCAGCTCAAGGGCCTGCGCGAAGCGGTCAAAGGCACCGACAAGGCGAAAGCCAAGGCCGCGGCGGCGACGTTTGTCTCGACCATCGACAAGGCGGCTAAAGCCGGTCGCGTCCATCGCAATGCCGCCAACCGCCAGAAGAGCAAGGCGAACAAGGCCCTCGCCAAACAGGCGTAAAAGTCTCTCGCATCCCGTTTTCAAAAACCCGGCTCCGCCTCGGAGGAGGCCGGGCTTTGTTTTTTCCCACTGCCCTGCCCTTACCCCGCCGCGAGGGTATGCGAAAACTCCCGGAGGCTGGGTTTCAGTTCATCCGGGAGTTCGAAGAAGAGGAGGGTGCTTTCGTAGCCTTTGCCGGCCCGCGGTTCGCACCAGACGACGATGCCCTCCACGACCATCCGGCTCAGTCCGAGGCGCGGATCCATGTGCGTGAGCACCACAGAGATTTCGTTACCGACGTCAAAGTGCCAGCGTGACTCAAAGCGCATGCCGCGCTCGGAAATTTCGAGATCGTTCCTGCCGCAGGATTGGGAGTCCGCTCCGTAGTCCAGATAAAGCGCCGGGCTGGGTTGATTAGTGAGCATCTTTGGGATTCGCGGTCACTCTTTCGCGAAAACGACGGAAAAATAGCACGCGAGCTAGGGCTGTCAAAAAGCGGCCCGCAAAAATCCGGCGGCGGCTACCGAGTCCCGCTTTCCACCGGTTCCGCTTCCAGCGGACGCGCCGGGGGCGGCGCCGCGGCGTGTGTCGCCGCACGTTCGGCCTCCGAGAGCAGGCGCAGCGCGAGCCGGGCGAAGGCCGTCGTCACGGCCAAGGTGAGCGCTAGTCCGCCGAGCCAGACGCCGTATTCCCACAAGTGCGGATGGCTTTTACCCTGCCAGATGCGCAAGCCGTGCTGCGCTAGCGTGCCGAGGTAGGCATAGAGGAAAAGGCCCGGCGTCTGGCCGAGCGCGACCCACAGCATGCAGGTTCGGCAGCGGATGCGCGTCACGCCGTAGAGGTAGTTCAGCAGGCTGGACGGGAAGAGCGGATGCACTTGGCTGAGGAAGATGACCTTCCACCCCTCCCGCGCGATGGCCTCGTCCAGCGCCGCCCATTTCCGCTGCCGCATAAACTTCTTCGCGACCCACCCGCGCCCGAGTTTGCGGCTAAGGAAAAAGGACACCGCCGCGCCTCCGGTATTGCCCACAAGGTTGAGGAAAAAGCCCCACCACAGCCCAAAGCACAGCCCACTGCCGACGGCCAGCAGGCCGCCCGGGAGCAGCAGCACATTGCACGCGGCGAAGAGCAGGGGGTAAAGCACCGCGCCCCAGAACTCCATCGCGCCCACCCGCCGCTGCAACTCGCTGATGTAGTGGACGACTGGGTAATTTTGCGCCAACCACGCCACGAGCGCCACCGTGAGCACGAGTCCGGCGAGTTGCGAGTAGAGGACACGTTTGACTTTCGACATGGAGGGAAAGCGCGACTTCCTAGCGGCTCGGCGCGCCGGTTTCCTCGGCGAAAGCGGCGAGCGCTGCTGCGATGGCTTCGATGTGTTCCGGCCGCGTGCCACAGCAGCCGCCGATCAAGCGCACACCCAGCGCCGCGAGCGGCCGCACGGCTTGTGCAAAATCCTCCGGCGTCGCCGGCCACACCCGCTCGACCGGCAGCCCCGCGCTAGGAAAAGCCGCGCGCGGCCCGCTGTCCGCCACATTTTCCAGCAGGCGCACCGCTGCCGCCGGGCCGTTTACGCAATTGATCCCGACCACATCCGCATCCGCCGCGCGCAGTTTCGCAAAGGCCTCCGCGAGCGTCACCCCGCCCGGCAGTCGCCCGTCATCCGGGCACGCCAACGACGCGATGACCGGGCAGTGATGCAGCGCGTGCTTCACCTGCACCGCGAGCAGCAGCTCCTCGAGATCGAGGAAAGTCTCCAAAAAAATCACCCGCGCCCCGCCGTCCAGCAGCGCGCCGATTTGCTCCATGAAAACCTCCTCCCGCTCGATGCCCCGCGCGTCCGCCTCCGCCGCGCTGATCCCCAGCGGTCCCACGCTTCCCGCGACATGCACGCCTGTTCCCTTGGCCGCGTCCTTCGCGAGCTGCGCCGCCGACCAGTTGATCTCGCTCACCCCATGCCCATGCCGCGCCAGCCGCACCGCATTCGCGCCAAAAGTATTCGTCCGAATCACCCGCGCCCCCGCCGCGATGGCCGCCGCATGCACCGCCCGCACCGCTTCCGGCTGGCTCACACACAGCTCCTCCAGACACGCGCCGTCCGCCGCGCCCGCCCCCAGCAGCGCCGTGCCCATCGCCCCGTCGCCGGGCAAAATGCGCTGCTGCAATTCATCGAGAAAATCCATGGGCGCGCGAAATATCCGCGCGCCGCCACACGCTGCCGAGCAGAAAAGTACCGCGCCTCAGTGGGCATCATGGTTCCGTTTAACCGCAGAGGCGCAGAGGACGCAGAGTTACCGCAGAGGTGCAGAGATGAAAGAGTGCAGCCATCAGTCGGTGTGCGCTTTTTGACGGTCCAAAATCTCTGCGCCCTCTGCGCCCTCTGCACCTCTGCGCCTCTGCGGTAAAAACAAACCGTCCGATCTTTCTCAACCCGTCCGCCGCGCCCGCCATTCCGCCCACGCGAGAGCCACCACGAAGGTCGCCGCGAGCACGGCGAAAAAAATCATCGCCGCGCCCGCCACGCCGAATCCGCCGCGCGGCACACCCGCCTGCGCCCCCCACTCGATGATGAGCAAATGCGCCGCGTACATCACCAGCGACTCCCGCCCGGCGAACAGCACCGTGCGCGGCGTCCACACCCGCGCGATCCACTGGCACAGCGCCGCGAGCGCCAGCACCCAGGCCAGCCGTTCGCCGAAAAACACCGGGCTCAGCGCGGAAAAAGTTCCATCGCTCGCGAGCCGCGCGCCCATCCGCACGCCCGCCGCCGCGACGATCAGCCAGACCGTCCCGCGTCCTTCCGCCGCGCCCGCCAACGCGCCGCAAAACACAAACGCCCCCCACGGGAAAAGCGGGAACAGCGAACCCGTGCGCCCATTCAAAAACGCCGCCACCGGCACCGGCCCGCCGCTCCAGCCCGCAGAAAACGGCGCGAGCAAAACCGTGCCGAGCCCCAGCCCGGCGAGCACCGCCAGGCCAGCCCCACGCCGCCCTTCTTCCGCAAAAACCCACGCCACCGCCAGCACCCCGAGCAGCGCCACCGCGAGGCATTGCAGCACATCCACCTGCGACCCCACCCGCACCGCCTCCGCCCACTGCCCGCGCGCGATTTCACCCCACGGAAAATGCAGCGTATAGCCCACCGCTGCGATGCCTCCGAGCCGCCGCGCCTTGAGCCCAAAAGCCCCGCGTTTCCCCGGCCAGCTCATGCCCACCGCATAGCCCGCGATGAACAGAAACGCCGGCGCGATCAGCCCATTGAACCAGTTCAGCCACCCGAACCACGCCGCCTCCCGCAGCCCCGGCGCGAGGAACGTATTCGCCACATGCGTCTCGACCATCGCCAGCACCGCCGCCCCGCGAAACCCATCCAGCCACGCCACGCGCGCCCGCTCAGGCGGGACGGCAGCGGGCGCGACGGTGGACATGCCGCGACTCGTTACCAGCCCCGCCCGCCTTCCAAAAACCTAATCGCGTCAGGCAGCCAATGTCAGACTCACCAGCGCGGTCTTTTTGTTTCCCTAGCCGCGCTTTTCGTTTAATTCCCTGCCGCCCGCCGCACCGTGCGGGCCAACCAACTTTTCATCCCATGGCCATCTACATCGAAATGCCGAAACTCAGCGACACCATGACCGAGGGCACGCTCCTCAAGTGGCGCAAAAACGAAGGCGACAAAGTCGCAACCGGCGACGTGCTCGCCGAGATCGAGACCGACAAGGCGACCATGGAGATGGAGGCGTTTGACGACGGCATCCTGCACAAGCACCTCCTCGCCGCTGGGGGCAAAGCCGCCGTCGGCGCGAAGATCGGGCTGCTTTTGCAAAAGGGCGAAGCGCCTCCTGCGGACGGCGCGACCATCCCGGATTCGCCGAAGACCGTGGCCGCGAAAGCCGACACCATCGCCGAAGCCCCCGCCGCCAAACCAAGCGCCCAGGCCGCTTCCGCGCCTGCGAGCGGCGCGCGGGTGAAAGCCTCGCCGCTGGCGAAAAAGGTGGCGAAAGAAAAAGGCGTGGAGCTTTCCGCCCTCAGCGGCAGTGGCCCCGGCGGTCGCATTGTGGCGAAAGACGTGCAAGGCGCGCAGCCCGGCACCAAGGCCGCGGCTCCGGCGGCCATCGTCTCCACGCCGGCGGGCGCGGGCGACCAGCGCATCCCGCTCAGCGGCATGCGGCGCGTCATCGCCGAGCGGTTGCTCGCGAGCAAGACGACGATCCCGCATTTCTATCTGAACATCGAAGTCGATGCCGGCCCGCTGATGAAATTCCGCGCCGACGCCAACGCCGCGAGCGAGGCCGCGGGCGGCGCGAAACTCACGGTCAACGACTTCGTGCTCAAGGCGGTCGTCGCCGCCGCGGTGAAAGTGCCCGCGGTCAATGCGAGCTTCGCGGGCGACGCAGTCATCCAGTACGGCAGCGTGAATCTCAGCGTCGCCATCGCCGTCGAGGATGGGCTCGTCACGCCGGTCATCCGCGACGCGCAGAAAAAGACGCTCCGCGAAATCAGCGAAGCCGTGAAGGACTTCGCCACCCGCGCCCGCGCCAAAAAGCTCAAGCCCGAGGAATATGCCGGCGGCACCCTCACCGTCTCAAACCTCGGCAGCTACGGCATCGACTCGTTCAGCGCCATCATCAATCCGCCCCAGGCCCTCATCATCGCCGTCGGTGCAATCGTGAAAAAGCCCGTGGTCAACGCGAAGAACGAAATCGTCGCCGGCCAGCGCCTAAATATCGGCCTCAGCGCCGATCACCGCGTGGTCGATGGCGCAGTCGGTGCGACGTATCTCGCCGAACTGCGCCGCCTCATCGAGAGCCCCGCGCTCATGCTGCTGTAACCGCGGGGCCCGCGCGATGCGCTTCGTCGATTCCCGCTGCATCCACTGCGGCGCGACCCTCAAAGTCGCGCAGGACGCCACGCACCTCTGCTGCCAGTACTGTAAAGCCGAGCTGCTGGTCGTGCGCGACGGCGCGGAAATCACCACGCAGATGCTCGGCGAGATGAAGGAAGACCTCGGGCAAAAACTCGACATCCTCCGCGCCCAAAACGAACTCGAACGCCTCGACCGCGAATGGACGCTCCAGCGCGAGACCTTCATGGTTTCCAACCAGCATGGCGCGCGCAAGATCCCGAGCAGTGCGGGCAGTCTCATCGGCGGACTCTTCGCCGCGGGCTTCGGCATAGTTTGGACAGTTATCGCGAGCAGCAGCGGCGCACCGGGCATTTTTCCGATGGTCGGGGTCGTCTTCGTCATCCTCGCGGTGGGAACCATCGTGGTCGGCATGAGCAAAGCCTCCGCGCACGAGACTGCGGAAGCCGCCTACCAGCGCCACCGCCAGGAACTGCTGCGCGAACTCGCGCGC
>JANPHJ010000285.1:0-1516 GCA_031424395.1 Chthoniobacter sp. | reverse complement strand
TCATGCCGCGCATGACGACATCAATCCGGTCGTCAATGATGTCGTTCGTGTTGTTCAGAAAACGGCGACCCAGCGTGAGGAAGCCGAGCGCGGCGACATCCTCGGGCTTCGCGCCGGAACCGGGAAGATCCGCGGCGAGTTGGCGAGTGAGAAATTGATCATACGGCATGTCGTCGTTCAGCGAACGGATGACCCAGTCGCGGTAGGTCCACGCGAAGGGATACTCGCGACTCACGCCGCCCGCGAGATAGCCGCGGTGATCGGCGTAGCGCGCGACATCGAGCCAGTGCCGCCCCCAGCGCTCGCCGTACTGCGGCGACGCGAGCAGACGATCCACGACCTTCGCAAATGCGTCGCGAGTCGGGGCGGAATCGTTTTGAAAATCGGCGACCGCCGCCGTGGTCGGAGGCAGTCCCGTGAGATCGAACGTCGCGCGGCGGATGAGCGTGTATCGCGAGGCGATCGGCGCGGGCGTGAGGCCGGCGGCTTCGAGCTTCGCGAGGATGAAACGGTCCACCTCATTTTGCGCCCAGTGCGCCGCGTCTTTCACGGCGGGCACGGCCGGTTTACGGATCGGCTGGAAGGCCCAGTGGGTGCTCGCGATTTGCGCCTTCGAGGGCGTCGCGGCCTTGTCGTTTTCCGGCCACGGGAGGCCCATCCTCACCCATTCGGTGAGCGCCGCGATTTTTTCGTCGGAGAGCTTCGGCGCTTTTTCCGGCATCATGTTTTCCGACTCGTGGCGGATGCTGCGGATGAAGGTTCCCTTCAGCGGATCGCCGGGGAAAACGACCGGCCCGCTGTCGTTGCCCTTCAGCAATGCCGCACGCGAATCCATCCGCAATTCGCCCTTCTGCTTTTCTGGCCCGTGGCATTTGTAGCAGCTCTCCACAAGGACGGGGCGCACGGATTTCTCGAAAAATTCCACCTGCTCGTGCGTGGGCGCGGCGTGCGCGGCGGTGGCAAAAAGGATCGTGGCAAGGATGCGGCGCATGTGAGCCAACGGTAATCGCCGCGCGGCGCATGTCTTTAGTGAAAATCGCGCCGGGCCGCCGCGCATTCAGACCACTTCCAACAACTGCGCGCTGCCCGCCACGGGATCGAGCGCATTGCGGATGATCGTGGTGAGCTTGCCGGAAAAGTACGGCTTCGGCAGATAGTTCACGCCGTCCTCGAGCTGCACGTCGCTGCCGAAGAGTTCGCTGCTGTAGCCGCTCGTGAAGATCACCTTGAGGTCCGGCTTGGTGGACTTGCAGTGGCGCGCGACGGCGAGGCCGTTCGCTTCGCCGGGCATGACCATGTCCGTGAGCAGGAGGTCCACTTCGCCTTGGCAATCCTGCCAGCGCTCGATGGCTGCGTCGCCGTTCTCGGCCTCGATCACCTTGTAGTTGTAACTCGTGAGCACCTCGACGACGAGCGAACGCACGACGGCGTCATCTTCCACGACGAGGATCGTGTGGTCGCCGGCGGCGGCGACGGACTCGGGATGCGACTCGCTGTGGTGCGTGGCGGCGCGGGT
>JANPHJ010000284.1:0-11201 GCA_031424395.1 Chthoniobacter sp. | reverse complement strand
AGCGTCTCGCAGATTTCCGCCGAGCAGATCTTCTACATGCAGCAGCGCGGCCTCACCGAAGCGCAGGCCATGAGCCTTTCAGTCAACGGCTTCGTCAACGACCTCGTCCGCCAGTTCCCGATGGAATACAGCGTCGAACTCAAGCGCCTCATCGACCTCGAAATGGAAGGCAGCGTCGGCTGAGCCATGACTACCGCAATTCTGGAATCTGAAGACGTGCTGACCACGATCACTCACGCCGGGCCCCTCCTCAGCGCTGGCCCGGCCTCGCCGGAGCAGGCCGAGGCTTGGGAAAAATTCACCGCGCTGCCCATGCCGGTCCGCACGAATGAGGCGTGGCGCTTCGCCAAGGTCAAAGACCTCGACCTTGGCGGCTACGTGCAGTCGCAGCCCCTCGATGAGGCGACGCGTGAGGCATTGCTTGCCCGCTCGCGCGGGGTGGAGGGCGTCGCCGGGCGCATGGTTTTCGCCAATGACGAACTGCTCGCGCAGGAGACGCTCGCCGATTCGCTCCGGCAAAAAGGCGTGGTCTGGCTGCCGCTCGACCGGGCCGCCGCCGAGCATCCCGAACTCTTTCGCAAACACTTCATGCGCGAGGAAGCACTCCTCGGCGGGCAGAAATTCGCCGCGCTCCACGCCTCACAAGTCCGTGCCGGCACCTTCCTTTACGTCCCCCGCGGCGTGGAGATCGATCTGCCGATCGAGGCCTTCCACTGGCAGCACGGCGCGCACGGCTCCGTCTTCCCGCACACCCTCATCATCGCCGAGGAGATGGCGAAAGTGACGCTCATCGACTACTACGAAAGCGCTGACCCCGGTGCGCCAGCGCTCGCCTGCGCGGTCAATGACCTCTGGCTCGGCGCGGGCGCTAATGTCACCTACGTCTGCGTGCAAAACTGGAGCCCCCAGGCCCTTGCCTTCCAGATGAACTCCACCGTCGTCGGCCGCGACGCTCAGTCGAAATCGCTCTTCGCCCAGCTCGGCGGACGCCATGTGCGCAGCGAGAGCGTCAGCCACCTACGCGGCCCCGGCGGGCGTAGCGACATGCTCGCCGTCACCGTCGCCGAAGGCGCGCAGGAAGTGGACGCCCGCACCTTCCAAATTCACGAAGTGCCGAACACGCAGAGCGACCTGCTCTATAAAAACTCCCTCGACGACACCGCACGCACCATCTTCGCCGGCCTCATCCGCGTCGATCCGGGCGCGCACCGCACCGACGCCTACCAAAAGGTCCGCAACCTCCTCCTCAGCGACGAAGCCGAAGCCAACAGTGCGCCCGGCCTTGAGATCGAAGCCGACGACGTCCGCTGCACCCACGGCGCGACCACCGGCCAGATTGAGCAGGAGGAACTCTTCTACCTCCTCTCCCGCGGCATCCCGCAAAAGGACGCCCAACGCCTCATCGTCTTCGGCTTCCTGAACGAAGTCATCGATCGTTTGGGCAACGAGCCGGTGCAGGAGCGGCTCCGCGAGTTGGTGCGGGCGAAATTTGCCGCGCATCGCGGGTAGGCCAGCCGCTGGCCTAGGCTGGGGGAAAGGTGCCCGGCTGCCAGGAGATCCACGCCGCAGGGGCGCTGGGCTTGTGCGGCCAAAGACGGCTGCGGTTCGCGCTTGCGGTGGGGCGGGGCTTTGGGGGAGAAAGGCGGGCATGGACATCTTATCTTCCCGAATCCTTGGCGCCTGGCGTTTCACCGCTGCGGCCATTTTTAGCGTCGCATTTGGCCAAAGCGGGGTGGCGGAAATCGCGGTGAAGAGCGGGGAGAAGATCGCGTTTCTGGGCGACTCGATCACCCAGCAGGGCTCTGGGAATCCGCTGGGCTATGTAAAGCTGGTGATGGCGGGGCTGGCGGCAAATGGCGTGACGGCGGAGGCGGTGCATGCGGGCATCAGCGGACACAAGTCCAACGACATGCTGGCGCGGCTGGAGCGCGATGTACTTTCTAAAAAGCCCCAGTGGATGACGCTAAGCTGCGGGGTGAACGATGTTTGGCATGGCAAGAAAGGCGTGCCGCTGAACGATGCGGCGGCGGCAGTCGAGGGGGCTTTTGATGAAAAGGCGGGGGAGCGCGGGACGTATGAAAAGAACATCGGGCAGATCGTGGAGCGGGCGCAGGCCTCGGGGGTGAAGGTGGTGCTGCTGACGGCGACGGTCATCCAGGAGAAGCTCGACAACGCGGAGAATGCGAAGCTGGCGCCGTTCAATGATTTTCTGCGCGCGCTGGCGAAGGCGAAGAAGCTGCCGTTGGCGGATTTGAACGCGCTGTTTCAGGAGCGCATCAAGGCGGAAAACCAGCGGGAGAAAAAGGTGCTGACGGCCGATGGCGTCCACCTGAACACCGCGGGGAACAAGCTGATGGCGACGGGGGTGCTGAAGGCTTTCGGACTCGATGGGGCGCAGCTCGGCAAGGCGCAGGAAGCGTGGGACAAGCTGGAGGTGGCGGCGAAAGCGGAGGCTGAGGCGAAGGCCAAAGCGAAGGCTGAGGCTGACGCGAAAGCCAGGGCGGAAGCGGAGGCCAAGGCGAAGGCGGACGCGGCAAAGTAACGGCCCGCACTTTTATGAAGAAGGCGAAGATCGGTCTGATCGGCCTCGGCGCGATGGGGCGCATGCACTACGACTGCTGGCGCAAAAGCGCGCCCGGGCAACTGGTGGCGGTAAGCGACCGCAATCCGAAGATGCTGGCCGGGGACTGGGCGGGCAAGGAGTTCAACATCGGCGAGCAGGGGGCGCAGCAGGTCGATCTGACGGATGTGGCCGGGCATCTGCGGTTCGAGGATTTGATCGCCGATCCGAACGTGGAGGCCGTGGACATCTGCATGCCCACGCCGCTGCACGCGCCGCTGGCCATCGCCGCGATGCACGCGGGGAAGCATGTCTTTTGCGAAAAGCCGATGTCACTCTCACTCGACGACTGCGCGGCGATGGAGCGGACGGCGCGCGAGACGGGCCGGCAGCTCATGGTGGGGCATTGCCTGCGCTACTGGCCGCAGTACGTGAAAGCGCACGAGTTGCTCGCAAGCGGCGAGTTTGGCCGCGCGCTTTACGCCAGCTTTCACCGCAGCAGCGCCGCGCCCATGTGGAGCGACAATGACTGGTACATGAAAGGCGCGGAAAGCGGCGGCGTGCTCGACATGCACATTCACGATGTGGATGTGGCGCTGTGGTGGTTCGGGCGGCCACACTCCATCAGCGTCACGGGGCTCGCGCCGCGCGGGCTGCCGCTGGTCATCGACGCCGCGTGGCGCTACGTGGGCGGGCCGGCGGTGCATCTGCACGGCGCGTGGGATCGCCATGGTGGCGCGTTCCGCCACGCTTTCCGGCTGGTCATGGAAAAGGGCACGCTGGTCCACGACATCGCCGTGGATGCGCAGGCGCTGACGCTCCTGCGCGCAGGCAAGGCTGAGCCGGTGCCGCTGGTGGAAACGTCGGGCTACCAGGACGAGCTGGATGATTTCGCGGCCAGCATCAATGCGGGCCGCGCCTCGGAGCGCCTCACGCCTGCGGACAGCCGGCTGGCGGTAGAGGTGGGCCTGGAGGAGCTGCGGCTGCTCGGCACCGGCGCGTAGGAGAAAGCGCGCCGCGGGAAATATCCGCGATGGCCTTTGACATGGCCGGGGCGGCTCCCTTAATTGCTCGCGCACTGCGGGAGGCAAGGCGGGCGCTGAGTTTCGCCCTCGCGCGTCCCGTGCTTTCACCCTCCATTTTCACCTCTCCCACCCGTGGCTCAGAACGACGAATACATCCTCGAAATCCTCCTCGAAAACGGTCTCGCGACCAAAGGCCAGCTCGAACGGGCGCGGGACGAAAGGAAGGAAGGCCAGACCGTGCCGGACGTGCTGATCGACCAAGGCGTGGTCACGCAGGAGGACGTGACCAAGGCGCTGGCCTCGCACGCGGCCATGGATTTTGTGGACATCGGCGCGTTCTCCGTACCGGAGGATCTCATCCAGATGGTGCCGCGCGAACTGGCCAAGCGCTTTAAGATCATCCCGCTGGCGATTTCGGAAACGGGGCTGGTCATCGCCACGGCGGACCCGCTGAATTTCGACACGTTCGATTCGCTGCATCATCTGCTGCACCGAGATCTCGAATTCGTCTGCGCCACGCCGGACGCCATCGGGCTCGCCTATCGCAAATACTACGGCACGGCGGATGAGGCGGCGGATGAGCTGGCGGCGGGCCTCGGCGGCGAGATCGAGATTTCCGGCGAAAGCGGCTCGGGCGGTGCGGAGGGCGACACGCAGGACGCCCCGATCATCAAGATGGTGTCGATGATGATCGTGGAGGCCCAGAACATGCGCGCGTCGGACATTCATCTCGAGCCGCTCGAAAAGCGCTTCCGCGTGCGCTTCCGCATCGACGGCGTGCTGCACGAAATGCAAAACCCGCCGAAGAAGCTGCAGACGGCGATCATCTCGCGCCTGAAGATCATGACGGGCTCCATGTCCATCGCCGAAAAGCGCCTGCCGCAGGACGGACGCATCCAGGTAAAAATGGGCCGCAAGCAAATCGATCTGCGCGTTTCCACCATCCCGACGAGCCACGGCGAAAGCGTGGTCATGCGTATCCTCGACAAGTCCTCGCTCTCGCTCGGTCTGCCGCAGCTCGGCTTCCTCTCGGACGATCAGGAAATCATCGAGAGCCTCATCAAACTGCCCGATGGCATCCTGCTTGTCACCGGCCCCACCGGCTCGGGGAAAACGACCACGCTCTACGGCTGCCTGCACTACATCAACAAGCCGGACAAAAAGCTCATCACCGTCGAAGACCCGGTCGAGTACCAGATGAACGGCATCAACCAGGTGCAGGTGAATGCGGACATCGGCATGACCTTTCCCGCTGCCCTGCGCTCCATGCTGCGGCAGGCGCCGAACATCATCATGATCGGCGAAATTCGCGACGTGGAGACGGCGAACATCGCCATCAATGCGTCGCTCACCGGCCATCTCGTGTTCTCCACGCTGCACACCAATGACGCGCCCGCCGCCGTCGCGCGTCTCGTGGATATCGGCGTGCAGCCCTTCCTCGTCTCCTCGGCCACGCGCGCCATCGTCGCCCAGCGGCTGGTGCGTAAAATCTGCCAGAATTGCAAACAGCCCACCGAGCTGACCGAGGGCGAAATCAGCGCGCTCGGCCTCGATGCCTCGCAGCTCGGCGACGCCACGGTGATGAAAGGCGTGGGCTGCGACGCCTGCAAACATCTTGGTTACAAAGGCCGCATGGGCATCTTCGAGATCTTCATGATCGACGACGAAGTGCGCCACATGATCAACGAGAAAGCCTCCACCATCGAGCTGCGCAAGCGCGCCCGCGAGATGGGTATGCGCACCCTGCGCGAGGACGGCATCCGCAAAGTCCTCGCCGGCATGACCACTGCGGAGGAGGTCATCGGCGTGACCATGTCGGACGCGAACTAGCCGGCCATGGGCTTGTTCGACTCCCGCAAAAGCGCGCCCGCCGAGGTCGCGCCGTCGGCCAATCCGGTGCCGCCGATGGAAGACCTGCTGCGGCTCGTGCTGGAGGAGGGCGCGTCGGATTTGCACCTCTCCGTCGGCACCCCGCCCGCGCTGCGCCAGCACGGGCGGCTGGTGAAACTGAACACCCGCCCGCTTACGTCCGAAGACACCGAGAAGCTCGCCCGCGCCATCACCAGCGACGCGAATTTTGCGCGCGTCAACGAGTCGGGCACCGTGGATTTCGGCTTCTCATTTCGCGACAAAGACCGTTTTCGCGTCAGCGTCTATCGGCAGCGCGGGTACATCGCCGTGGCCCTGCGCATCATCCCGAAACGGATGCTGTCGCTCGAAGAAATCGGCCTGCCGCCCGCCGTGCGCTCGCTGCTCGAAACACCGCGCGGGCTCATCCTCGTCGCCGGCCCCACCGGCTCGGGGAAGACGACCACACTGGCCTCGATCCTCGACGCCATCAATTCCACGCGCGACAGCCACATCATCACCATCGAAGACCCCATCGAATACGTGCATGACCACAAGCTCGGCATCATCAACCAGCGCGAAGTCGGCGTGGACGTGGCCTCCTTCCCCGAGGGCCTGCGCCGCGCCCTGCGCCAGGATCCCGATGTCATCCTCGTCGGCGAAATGCGCGACCTCGAAACGATGGAGACCGCCATCACCGCCGCCGAAACCGGACACCTTGTCTTTTCCACCCTCCACACCACCGGCGCGGCGCGCACCGTGGACCGCATCGTCGATGCCTTTCCCGACACCCAGCAGGAGCAGATTCGCGTGCAGCTCGCTTCGAATCTCAAGGCCGTCATCTCGCAAATCCTCCTGCCCACCCTCGACGGCCGCGGGCGCGTGGCCGCCTTCGAACTGATGGTCAACACGCCCTCCGTCGCCGCCCTCATCCGCGACAACAAAACCTTCCGCATCACCAACGACATCCTGACCGGCTCAAAGTACGGCATGATCTCCCTCGAAGCCTCGCTCGTGGAGCACTACCTCGCCGGCCTCATCAGCTACGAGCAGGTGCTCACCAAAGCCCAGGACCCCCAGGCCGCCATCCAGCTCATCGGCGGGCAAAAGCCCGTCAAACGCTAACCTCCTAACCCACCCACCATGAACACTAAGCAAGTCCTCGAAATGTTTGCCGAGCACGGCGTCATCGATGCCAGCCAGATCGAAGACGTCACCCAGGAAGTCAACCACAGCGGCAAGTCGCTCGTCGAAGTCTTGGTCGATTTCGGCATCTGCACCGACCAGGAATTTTACGGCACCATCGCCTCTTCCCTCGGCACGGATTTTGTCGATCTCGCCGGATTTGAGCCGCCGCCGGAAACCGTCCGCCTCATCCCCGGCGGGCTCGCGCTGCTGCACCGCGCTTTTCCGCTCGGCGTCGAGCACGGGAATATCCAGGTCGCGCTCGCCGACCCGCTCAATGCGCAGACCGGCGAGGACCTGCGCTTTGCCCTCGGGAAAGAAATCCAGGTCGTGGTCGCGCCCGTCTATCAGATCGATGAGCTGATCAAAAAGAACTACGGCACCGACATGAGCAGCATGGACGACATCCTCGCCCAGCTCGGCGGGGACCTGGAGTTTGGCGGCGGCGACGGGCTGGACATGAAGCACCTCGAGGCCGAGGCCAATGCCACGCCCATCATCCGCTACGTCGATCTCATCATCCACCAGGCCATTCAGGACCGCGCCTCCGACATCCATTTCGAGCCGTTTGAGACCGAGTTCAAAATCCGCTACCGCGTGGACGGCGCGCTCTATGAAATGGCCCCGCCCCCGCGCCACCTCGCGCTGCCCGTGATCTCGCGCGTGAAGGTCATGTCGAACCTCAACATCGCCGAGCGCCGGCTGCCGCAGGACGGGCGCATCCAGAAAAACATCGCCGGCCGGCAGGTCGATCTGCGCGTCTCCACGCTGCCCACGCAGTTCGGCGAAAGTGTGGTGCTGCGCGTCCTCGACCGGACCACCGTGAACCTCGAGATCGAGTCCCTCGGCATGCCGGACTACATTTACAACTACCTCCTGCACACGATCGAAAAGCCCAACGGCATCTTCATCGTCACCGGCCCCACCGGCTCGGGCAAGACCACCACGCTTTACGCCTGCCTGAACAAGATCAACACCATCGACTCCAAGGTGCTGACCGCCGAAGACCCCGTGGAATATAACATCGAGGGCATCATCCAGGTGCCCATGGACGAAAAGATTGGCCTCACCTTTGCCCGCACCCTGCGCGCCTTTCTCCGCCAGGACCCGGACCGCATCATGGTGGGAGAAACGCGCGACGTGGAGACCGCGCAGATCGCCATCCAGGCCTCGCTTACCGGACACTTGGTCTTCACCACGCTGCATACCAATGACGCGCCCGGCGCTGTGACCCGCCTCATCGACATGGGCGTAGAGCCCTTCATGATTTCCTCCTCACTCGAAGGCGTGCTCGGCCAGCGGCTCATTCGCAAAATCTGCCCCGTCTGCAAGACCGCCTACGAGCCCAACGAAGCCGCCCTCACCCAGCTCGGCCTGTCGGCCCACGAGATCGGTGACAAGGAGTTTTACTACGGCAAAGGCTGCGAGGCCTGCAACCACACCGGCTACAAAGGCCGCAAAGGCATCTACGAGCTGCTCGACATGACCGACCCCATTCGCGAACTCATCAACAAGCGCGCTCCGTCCGTGGTTCTCAAACAGAAGGCCATCGAGCTGGGCATGACCACGCTGCGGCAGGATGGCCTGCGCTGCATCTTCAATGGTGAGACGACCATCGAGGAAGTGATGAAGTACACCTAGCGCGCGGCGCCCCGGCGCTGGCCGCGCGCCGCCGCCCAGGGCCGTCTTCGCCCCGGCCTGAACCATTGCAAAAAAGTCGGAGGCTGAGGCCGTGTGACGGTCTTGCTCCGCCAGCATCTGGGGGAATGGTAAGCCGGACGCGCCCGGCCCTTGCGGTCATTCCGGGACCGCGTAGTTTACGGCGAAATTTTTCAACTCCCTGCCGTATGCTGCCCCCCATTTTTTCCACTCTTTTGCGCCGCTTGCGGCAGCCCGCCTTGGTCATCGCCGCGTTTTGCGCCGGAGTGCCGTCGTGGGCGGGGAGTTACTCGCAAAATTTCAACACAGCCCCACTGGAGTCGCAGACCCTGGGGGATGGATCGACGGTCGCGGCCTCGGCGAGCACGCTGACCACGGCGGTGCGGCTGTGGGCGCAGGGCAACAGGGGTTTGCAAATGATGGCTCCGTTCGGCGGCAATTCAGCGTCGTGGAAAATGCCCGATCTCGACGTGGGCAAGGAGATTCAGTCCTTCGACGCGACGTTCTCGGCGGGCACTTATCGGACGAGTGCGGCAGCGGTGCCCGGCGCGGGCTGGTCGCTGAATTTTGGGGCGATCCCCGGCGGCAATGGAGCGGGCGAGGGCGGTTTCGTGATGCCTGGCGGGCTGGTCATCGCGTATGACATTTACAACAACGGCGGCAGCGACAACCCCTCGATCGAGGTCTTTTGCAACGGCGTGAGCGTGGGCAATTCACCCTCCGCGACGCTGACCGACGCGCCGCTGCCGGACAGCGGGACTTTCACCCTGACCAATCCGGTTTCCAACGGGACGGCCGGGCCAATCGCCTACAACGCGAGCGGCGCGA
Organism: Chthoniobacter sp.; assembly: GCA_031424395.1. Classification (GTDB taxonomy): domain Bacteria; phylum Verrucomicrobiota; class Verrucomicrobiia; order Chthoniobacterales; family Chthoniobacteraceae; genus Chthoniobacter. The sequence continues at coordinate 2,096 of JANPHJ010000284.1, read as the reverse complement.
CGGTGCAGACGGCCATGCGCTTGGTGGCGGGCTGGGAAGTGGTGACGGTATCGGGGGGCGCGGGCGGGCCGTGGACGGTCAATCATGGCGTGGTCGGCGCCTACTCGGACCCGGCGAGTAATAGCACGGGGATCGTGCCGGCCAATTCCGCGGTGAATGTGGTCAAGACGACGCCGGGCAACGCGACGACCAATGAGCAGTGGACGGTGACCCAGCGGGCCTTTCGCGGGCGGGTGGTGGCGGTGCACTGGGACTTCAACGGACTGGACGTGAGCGTGAACGGGTCGGCCATTTTCACGGATCTGCCGCTGCCGGGTTTCGTGCCGGCGGCCGGGCACAAGTTTGCCTTTTCGGCCCGCTGCGAATCCGGCAATACGATGGACATGTTTCTGGACGATGTGGCCCTGACGACCACGCCGCTTCTGCCGGTGGAGACCGGCGGGCCGGTGATCTCGGAGTTCATGGCGGACAATGGCAGCACGCTGGAGGACGAGGACACGGACTCGCCGGACTGGATCGAGATTTACAACGGGCAGAATGCCACCGTGAACCTGACGGGCTGGCGGCTCACCAATGTGCCGGGCAGCAATGCCCTGTGGACTTTCCCGTCGGTGTCCGTGGGGCCGTATGGGTATCTGGTCGTCTATGCCTCCGGGAAAAACCGCACGGCCAACCCGGCGCTCCTGCACACGAACTTCATGCTGCAAAAGGAGAGTGGCTACGTCGCGCTGGTCAAGGCCGACGGGACGGCCATCGCCACGCAGTTTACCTACGGCCCGCAGTTTCAGGACGTTTCGTACGGGGAGAAGGGCCAGGCCCGCACGCTGGGCTACCTCCAGCCCGCGAGCCCAAAGGCCAAAGTCAACTTCAGCACCGCGCAGGCGCCGGGCGGGCCGGCGGAGGATGTGGCCTGGTCGCGCGACGGCGGCATCATTACGGCGGCAACCCCGGCGGCGGTCACCATCGCGGCACCGGTCGCGGCGGGCTCCGTCATTCGTTATACCACGGACAATACCGAGCCCGGCGCGGCCTCGGCCAGCTATGCGCCGGGCAGCCCGCCCGCCGCCTTCACCGTGGCCAGCACCGGCAATCTGCGGGCGCGCATCTTCACGCCGAATATGCTGCCCGGTCCGGTGAGCAGCCGCACCTTTCTACTCATCGACTCCACACTGACTAATTACAATAACTCCGGCCAGATCTTCAGCTCGCACCTGCCGATCATCGTCCTCGATAGCTTTGGCATTCCCGTGGACAGCTACGCCGACGCGAGCGCCGCCCGCCCGTACCGCTACACCTATGCCGTGAGCATCGACAAAGACGCCACGGGACGCGCGAGCCTCACCTCGCCGCTCATTGATTTCCAAGGCCGCAGCGGCACCCATGTGCGCGGGTCGAGTTCCTCGGGCTTTCCGCAAAAGCAGTATTCGTGGGAGCTGTGGGATAATTCCGGCAATGACAAGGATGTCTCCATCCTCGGCCTGCCCGCCGAATCCGACTGGGTGCTCTACGCGCCCTATGACGACAAGGCGTTGCTGCGCAACTTCCTCACCTACACCCGCGCCCGCCTGCTCACCGGCGCGAGCGGCTTTGGCCTGCGGACCAAGTTCTGCGAGGTCTTTTTCAATCAGGAACCGGGCCAGCCCGTGAGTGCCAGTGACTACCGCGGCGTCTATGTGCTGGTCGAACGCATCAAGACCGGCAAAGACCGCGTGGATGTGGCCAAGCTCAACTCACTGACCACCGACCCCGGGCTGATCACGGGAGGTTATATTGTGAAACATGACCGCACCGGCAGCGGCGACACCTTTTTCAACACCGCGGGCGGCGTGGAGGTCGGCAGCGTAGATCCCGGCGTCTGGAATACCGCACAGACCAATTACCTCACCACCTTCTTCAATAACTTTGAAGCCGCGCTCAACGGGGGCAGCTTCGGCGACCCAACGATCGGTTACCAAGCCTACATCGACCGCGACACCTTCATCGACAACCAGTGGTTCGTGGAGATCGCCAAGCAGATCGATGGCTACCGGCTGAGCCAGTACTTTTGGAAAGACCGCGCCGGCAAGCTCAAAAACGGCCCCGTCTGGGACTACAAC
>JANPHJ010000283.1:0-17519 GCA_031424395.1 Chthoniobacter sp. | reverse complement strand
CGCCGCACAAGCTCGCGCGCACCCCCACGCCCGCCGCGCTCCGCCGCGCCATGCTTGCCGCCGCGCTCGCCGGCGAGCCGCGCTTCACCCTCGACGACACCGAACTCCAGCGCCCCGGCCCCAGCTTCAGCATCGACACGGTCGAGCGCATCGCCGCCGCCTTCCCCGGTGCGCGGCTGCACTACCTCATCGGCGCGGACAACCTGCGCGAACTCCACACCTGGCGCCGCATCGCCGACCTGCGCCGTCTGGTGCAGTTTACCGTCTTTGGCCGCGCCGCCGGCGCCGCGGAAGAGGCGCACGGCTTTCCCACCGTCCCCCGGCGCATCGACATCTCCGCCACAGATATTCGTGCGCGGGTTGCGCGCGGCGCTTCCATTCGCTATCTCACACCCGAGCCAGTGCGCTCGATCATCGCCGAACACCACCTTTACCAAGACCCGTCCCATCGAATCTGAACAACTCGCCCGCCTCTGCGCGCACTACGCCGCCGAGAAAAAAGCCGAAGACATCGTCGCCCTCGACCTGCGCGGTATCTCCACCCTGACGGATTTTTTCGTCATCTGCACCGGCACCTCCGAGCCGCATTTGAAAGCCATCGCCGGTGAGGTGCAGGACCGGCTCCTCCTCGACCACGGCGTCAAGCCAATGGCCATCGACGGCTACCCCACCAGCCAGTGGGTCATTGCGGATTACTCGGATGTGATCGTCCACATTTTTCACAGCGAAAAGCGGGGCGTGTACAGCCTCGAGGATCTGTGGAGCGACGCGCCACGGCTCAAGCTGAAGCTGTGAGTTACATCGTCGAGACGGAAATCCCCTGCCCGTGGTGCGGCGAGTATTTCCCGACGCCCGTGGATACCTCGCAGGGCGGTTACGACACCATTGAGGACTGCGCCGTGTGCTGCCGCCCCATCGCGCTGACCATCGCCTGCGAACCGGGCGAATTGCACGACGTGCAAGTGGAGCGCGGCTGACCGTTAACCCACCACCATGCGCGTCGAAGTCATCAATACCGGCACCGAGCTGCTGCTCGGCCACGTCCTCAACACCCACCTCAAGTTTCTTGCCGAGGCGCTGTTTCCCCTCGGCCTGCGCATCGCCCGGCAGGTCACGGTGCCGGATGGCGCCGTGATCCGCGAGGCGCTGGCGGAAGCCGCGGCGCGCGCGGAAGTCGTGCTCATCACCGGCGGACTCGGGCCGACGACGGACGACATCACGCGCGAAATCGTCAGCGAATGGCTCGGCCTCACGCTCGTGCATGACGAGGAAATCATGTCCGCCATCGAGGCGCGCTTTGCCCGGCGCTCCATGCAGATGAGCCCGCGCAACCAGCGCCAAGCGCAGCGCCCGCGCGAAGCCGTGGTGCTGTGGAATCATCACGGCACCGCGCCCGGCCTGTATTTTCCGCCGATGGAAATTGGCGGACCGGAAAAATCGCCGCACATCTTTCTGCTGCCGGGACCGCCGCGCGAGCTGAAGCCGATGTTCACCGACAGCGTGCTGCCGATTTTGGAAAAAGTGTTGCCGCCGCGTCCGGCGGTGGCGCTGCGGACATTTCGCATTGCGGGCATGGGCGAGTCCGGCGTCGAGGAGCTGGTGGGCGAGCCGCTGCTCGCGCTCGGGCTGGAGGTCGGCTACTGCGCGCGGCCCGGCGAGGTCGATCTGCGCTTGATCGGCGCGGAGGAGCCGCTGGCGCGCGCCGAGGCGATCGTCGTGGAAAAACTCGGCGCACACATCGTCACGCGCGACGGGCGCGAGCTGGAGAAAGTCATCGTCGATCTGCTCACCGCGCGCGGCGAGACCCTGGCCGTGGCGGAATCCTGCACCGGCGGTTTCATCGCCCACCGCGTCACCAACGTGCCCGGAGCCTCCGCCGTTTTCATGCAAGGCTTCGTGACCTACGCGAACGCCGCCAAGACCCGCGCCCTCGCTGTGCCCGCCGCCCTCATCGAGGCGCACGGTGCCGTCAGCGCCGAAGTCGTCACGGCGATGGCCGAAGGCGCGCGCGCTGCGGCTGGCACCGATCACGCCCTCGCCACCACCGGCATCGCCGGCCCCGGCGGCGGCAGTGAAGCCAAGCCTGTGGGCACCGTCTTCATCGCCCTCGCCTCGAAGCGCGGCCCCACCCTCGTCGAGCGCCACCGCTACCAGCACGAGCGCGAGACTTTCAAAAACCTGACCGCCCAGACCGCCCTCGACCTCATCCGCCGCCGCTTAGCCTAGCTGCCTCAGCGCAGGCGATCCAACTCAGACTTCTCGCCGGCCAGCGCGCGTTTGACCGGTGTGCCCCACTCGGGGGTGGGCGCGTAGTCCCAGCCGGTGAGGAGGTGGGGAGCGCTTTTGGGGTGAAAGGAAAAGGCCGTCCAGTGGAGTCGGTGTTTCTGGATGAAGCCGAGCATCGCGGGAACCCAGGTGGCGGCGTCTTCCTGATATTCGGGCTTCAGCCATTCCATCTTTTTGCTTTTGGCGCCGACTTCGCCGACCAAGATCGGATACTTGTCCGCGACGATGAGCACCTTTTCCTGCCAGCCTTTTTTCCACGGATAGATGTGGGTCGAGAGGATGATGCCGTTGCCGCCATTGTCTTGCGGCGCGAAGCCTTGGGCGATGCCGGAGAGGTCGTAGGCGTAATCGAGGCCGCCGATGAGGACGTTGGGCGCGCCGGTGCTGCGCACGGCATCGAGCAGCGCCTGCATGCCGATGGCTTGGAAGCCCCTTGGTGCCTTTCGCCTTTTCCTCCGCCGTGGTGAAATTGGCTTCGTCGCCGGGCTTCGCCTTCTCTTCGACGAAACCGCCGTTGCGCCAGACTTCCCACGAGGTGCCGTGCGGCTCGTTGAACAGGTCGAAGAGCACGGCGGGATGGTCCTTATAGCGGGCGGCGGCGTCTTTCCAAAAGTTGGCGTGCTCCTGCCGCGGTGCTTTCAAACGGTGCAGGTCGAGCAGCAGATACGCGCCGCGATTTGCGACGAGATTCACGACATTATCGACCAGTTCACGGTAGGCCGCGCCGTTGTCCCCCGCGCCTTTGCCAGTCCAGAATTCCTCATTCACCGGCAGGCGGATGAGGTTCGCTTTCCATTGGTCGGTCGCCACCAGCGCGGCCTTCATCACCTGCTCACCGCGCGCGCTCCATTCGAGGCTTACGACGTTCACGCCTTGCAGCCACACCGGCCTGCCATCCTTGGCCAGCACTTGATTTCCCGCGACATGCAGCTCCTGCGGCCACTTCTCGCGCCGGGGCCCTTCCACGGACACGCCCAAGGCCTTTAGCTCGGCCCCCGTGGCTGTCCTTTGCTTCGCCGCGCTTTCCGCCGCCTTGGCCCGCGCCGCCTCTTGGAGGGCCTCTGGGGTGGTCGGCTTCAGCACCACGTCATCGAGATCGAAGGTGCCGCTTTGGACCTGAAAAAGCGTAGGCATGAAATCGAGCGTGCGCGCGCTTTCGGGGACGAGAAATTTCACGCTGCCACCGACCCAGCCCTCCGTGCTTTTGGCCGCGTTGGGTGTGGGCGCCCCTTTGAGCTTCGGGCCGCCGGCGTCCTTGAAATCCATCATGATTCGCGCGTCAAACCACGCCTGGCTGCCCTTCTGCAAATCGCTCACGCGCATCCGCCAGCTCAGCTCGATGGCCTTCACCGACTCGGGAATGCGAATTTGCTGATACAGCATCACCATTTCGCCGGGCGTGCGGGAAGTCAGCCGCAGAAAGTGGTTGCCGCTTTCCTCGACCCAGCTCCCGCCGCCCTTCGGCCTACCCCAGCCGTCGGGCCACTGATCGGCACTGGCGTCCGCCTGGAACCCGCCGTTGGGCACCAACGCCGCTTCCTCCGCGCCGACGCCCGCAAACAGCATGGCGAGTGCGAGGAGGAAGAGCGGGATGAATTGTGGACGCATCACTTTGGAAGGTGGCCTAGCCGCCGTTCCGCGCCAAGGGTGGAGACGGGTAGCGGCGCGCCCCGTCAGCCGCTGCAAAGCATCCATTTGGTTTGGGGCGGGCGATTGACTTCACTCCGGTGCGCTCCTAACCTGCCCTTGTGAAAAGTTTCACAACCCTAGAAACCACCGCGGACAAAACCCAGGCGCTGAAGGCGTCCCTTGAACTGATCAATTCGCAACTCTATTCCGTGGAGGAGCGCATCCGCCAGCAGGCGCGGGCATTTGACCCGGCGGTGGAGGGCTATGTGGCCTACGCCATCGAGAGCCACGGCAAGCGGCTGCGCCCGGCGCTCGCCCTGCTCGCGGGCGGCGCGACGGGCCAGATCAACACGAGCCATTTCGACCTCGCCGTGGTCGTGGAACTCATCCACGCCGCCACGCTCGTGCATGACGACATCCTCGACGGGGCGGACAAACGCCGCGGCCAGCCGACGGCCAACGCGAAATGGGGCAACGCCATTTCCGTCCTGCTCGGCGACTGCCTTTTTGCCCATGCACTGAAGCTCTCGACGAGTTTCCCCAACGGCGAAATCAGCCGCCGCATCGCCCATGCGGCGAGCGACGTGTGCAGCGGCGAAATCATCCAGACCCAGCGCCGCTTCGACCTCAAGCTGAGCGTACCGGATTATTACAAGATCATCGAAATGAAGACGGCGGCGCTTTTCGCCGCAGCGTGCGAGCTGGGGGCGTTCATCAATGAGGCCTCGCCCGATGTCATCAGCGCGCTACGCACCTTTGGCCTGCGGCTTGGCACGGCTTACCAGATCTACGACGACGTGGTCGATCTCGCGGGCGACGAGGCAGTCGCCGGCAAAACGCTGGGCAGTGACCTGCGCAAGGGCAAGCTCACGCTCCCCATTTTGCACCTCCTGCAAAATGCCGATACCACGGAGCGCCACCGCCTGAGCGAGATCATCCTGAATGGCGACGAAGACGCCATCATGGTCCTCGCGGAGAAAGCCATCGCCGCCGGAGCAGTGAAAAGCGCTGTAGCCACCGGGCGCAAGATGCTCCGCGAAGCCCACGCCCAGCTCGAGATCGTGCCCGCCAACAAATACCGCGACGCCCTCGCCAATCTCGTCACCACGCTGGACGCAATGCTTGGGCAGTTCGTCCGCTGACCTGGGCGCAAACGGCTCGCCTCCCGCGCGATCGCCACTAAGCCTGCCCGTGCCCGCCGGGTTGTTCCGGCACATCCCACATGTTCCCTCGCCTCCTTTTCCCCCTTCTCGCTCTCACGCTCAGCGCGTCCGCTTTCGCCCAAAAATCCGACCGCCCGATGAACTTCGCCGCCGTGCCCTTTGGCGCCACGCCGGAGGACGCCATCCGCATCCTCAGCGCACGGCCCGGGCTCATCATCCCCGAGACGCTCCCCACGCTCGTGGAAAAGCTGGAACTCACCGGCGGCAATTTCGCCGCGCAGGAAGTCCTCAAGTGGACCATCGAGTTCGTGGACAAAAAGTTCGCCGCCGGCACTGTCATCCTTAAACCGGACGGCAACGGCCTGGCCGTCTTTCGTGACCTAAAGCAAAGCCTCACCGCCAAATACGGCCAGCCCACCGGCGAGCGGAAGGCCGGCTTGTCCGATGCCGACAAGAAAAGCCGCGCCCAAGGCAACGCCAAGAAGGCTGATTCCTTCGGCAGCGTCGCCTACTGGAAATTCGCCGCCACCATCGCGGACAAAAATGTGAAGTCCATCATCTGCGAAGCGGCGGGGCCGGACGGCAACGAGGTCGCGGACGAGGCGAAAATCCAAGTCACCATCCAGTACCTCGACGAGACGCTGAAACCGCCCGCGGTGAAAGGCACCCCCGGCAGCGTGTCGAAGAGCAGCACGCCGGTGAAAAAGGAAGACCTCTAGCGGCCCGGGTTGATGACCGCGCCGGACGAAAATGATTTTGCCAAGGCGGCGCGCGCGGAGGCCGAGCCCGGCTTAATCCGCGAGCTATGGGGTTTTCTGCGCGCCAACAAAAAGTGGTGGCTGCTGCCCATCTTCCTCGTGCTGCTCTTGCTGGGCGCGCTGATCCTGCTGTCCGGCACCGGGCTCGCGCCGCTCATCTACACGCTGTTTTGAACACCCGACTCACCCTGCTCCTCGCCCTCCCGGCCGCGGCTCTAGCCGAGCTTCCCGCCACCGATCCGCACGCCGCGCATCTCGCCATGCCGCCGGCGGCCGTGGATTTTCCGTGGACCCGCGCGCCGCTGCAGCCGGAGTTCTGGCCGGCGTGGGAGGAGCCCGTGAACCGCGACCGTGTCTTCGATTTCTACGCAAAGCAAGCGGAGTGGGCGCTGGCTCAGCCGCAGCTTCCCGCGCTGCTCGCGCAGTACCCGGGGCTGGACAGCGGCAAATCCGGGCATTGGGGAAATCAAAACGAGGCCGTGTGGCGCGACGGGCGGTGGAACGAAACCGACCTCGGCACCGTCGCCAGCGGCGTGGTGCGCGGCGGCGGGAAGACGGTCGCGAAAGGCGTGGCCGTGCGGCTCGGCGAGGCGGGCGAAATGGCCTGCTGCTTCGACCCGCTGACGCTGACCGTGCCGCTGGTCTGGACGGGCGGATTTGTACAGTACGACGCGTTTCGCCACGGCATCGGACAAGGCGTTACGGTCGCGGGCGCAGTGGTGCCGAGCGCGGCGGGCCCGGCCGCGGGCGCGTTCGTCTATCATGGCTACTACCGGCACGGGCGGCGCGTCATTTTCAGCTACACGCGCGACGGCGTGGAAATGCTGGATGCGCCATGGGCGGAGGCGGGGCAATTTACGCACACCGTCGCGCCGCGGGCGGCGCATCCGCTGGCGGATTTGTGCAAGGGGGGGCCAGCGCAGTGGCCGCAAACCGTGGAAACCAGCGGCGCGCGCGGCACCACGGCACCGTTCGCCGTGGACACGATTACGCTGCCTTTCGCGAATCCGTGGAAGTCGCTGTTCTTCGTCGGCGACCACGATTTTCTGCCGAATGGCGACGGCGTCATTTGCACAATCATGGGCGAGGTGTGGATCGTCAGCGGGCTTGATGAAAAGCTGGCGCATTTGCGTTGGCGGCGCTTCGCCACAGGGCTGAGCCAGCCCCTTGGATTGCGCGTCGTGGACGGCATCATCCACGTTCTCGGGCGTGACCAAATCACCCGGCTGCACGACCTGAACGGCGACGGCGAGGCGGACTTTTACGAGTGCTTTTCCAATGCCTACGCGACCTCGCCGGGCGGGCACGACTATATCGCCGGCTTGCAGCGCGATGGCGCGGGAAATTTCTACACCGTGTCCGCGAATCAAGGCCTGCTGCGGATCTCCGCCGATGGCCGCGGCGTCGCGGTGGTCGCGACGGGCTTCCGCAATCCGAACGGCATCGGCCTCGGCGCGGACGGCACGCTCACCACTTCCTGTCAGGAGGGAAACTGGACGCCGGCCTCGCAAGTGTGCCTCGCGCCGCCTGGCGCGAGCGGGCTTTTCTTCGGCTACGGCGGGCCGCGCAGCGACCGTGCGACCACGCCGCCGCTTCTTTACCTGCCGCGCGGTGTGGACAACTCGACGGGTGGCCAGTGCTTCGTCGATAGCGACCGCTGGGGCCTGCCGCGCGGCGCGCTGCTGAGCACGTCGTGGGGCACGGGCACAGTGCTGCTGCTGCTGCCGGAAAAGGTGGACGGTGTGAGGCAGGCCGCGGCGGTGCAGGTGCCGGGCAATTTTCGCAGCGGCGCGCAGCGCGCGCGGTTCGGCCCGCTCGACGGGCAGCTTTACGTCAGCGGGTGCCAGGGTTGGGGCAGCTACACGCCGGACGACGGCTGCTTCCAGCGCCTGCGCTGGACCGGCACGCCCGCGCAACTGCCGGTCGAGTTTCACGCGCGCGACAACGGCGTGCTCGTCCGTTTTCCCCAGCCGCTCGACCGCGCGCTGGTGGAAAACGTGCGCGGCCATTTCGCGCAGGCGTGGAATTACCGCTACGCCGCGGACTACGGCTCGCCCGAATTCTCCGCGCGCTGGCCGGGCACGCCGGGCCACGATCCGCTCCCGATCACCAGCGCCCATCTGCTCACCGACGGGTGCACGCTGTTCGTTGAAATCCCGCAGCTTCAGCCGGTGAGCCAGCTTCATTTGCATCTGCGCGTCGGCGCCCAGCCGGTCGATCTTTTCGCCACGCCGCATCGCCTCGGCGCAGCGTTCACGGACTTTCCCGGCTACCGCGCCATCGCGAAAGAAACGCCCGCCGTGATGCCCGCCGCCACCGCGCCCGCCGCTCCGAATCCGTGGGCAAAAGGCGAGCCCGGCCGCGTCATCCGCATCGAGACGGCGAGCGGCCTGACCTTTGCCACGAAGCGTTTCGCGGTCAAAGCGGGCGAGCGCATTTCACTCACGCTGGCGAATCCCGACACCATGCCGCACAACCTCGCCATCGTGAAACCCGGCACCCTCGCCCAGGTCGGCGACGGCGCGAACCGCATGGCCGCGCAGCCCGACGGCGGCGCGCGGCGCTACCTGCCACCCGGCGGCGACGTGCTCTTTTTCACCGACGTCATTGATCCGGGAAAGGCCTTCACCATTCACTTCACCGCGCCGGCCGCGCCCGGCGAATACCCATATCTGTGCAGCTTTCCCGGCCATTGGCAGATCATGAATGGCATCATGGCTGTGGAGTGAGCCCGCAGCCCGCCCTGCGGAAACGCTCTTTCATCAAACGTGTCCACCTTTTCATGGAATCGTGATTTGGCTTGTCCGGGAAGTTGTGGATGGTGCTGCCCTTCATGATTCAAAACATCCTCGTCCTCGGCGCGGGCAGCGCCGGTCTGCTCAGTGCCATCACGCTCAAAAAGAAGTTTTCCCAGCTCAATGTCCGCGTGGTCCGCAGCAGCGATCTCGGAGTCATCGGCGTGGGCGAGGGAACCACGCCCGCGATGCCGCGCCACCTTTTCAGCTTCCTCGGCATGAGCCCGGCGGCTTTCTACGCCCGCGCCGAGCCGACTTGGAAGCTCGGCATCCGCTTCCTCTGGGGGCCGCGCGATCATTTCGACTACACCTTTTCCCACCAGCTTGACGGGCAGTGGAGCAATCTCCCCCGGCCTCACGGCTTTTATTCGCACGATGAATTCCGCTGGAACGACATGCATGCAGCGCTGATGGCTGGCGGGAAGGCCTTCCCACGCCACCCAAACGGCGGCGGGCCGGACATGAGAGGCGGCTTTGGCTTTCACATCGAAAACAAGAAGCTCGTCGAAGCGCTCGAGATCATGGCCGCTGATCTCGGCGTCAATTTCATCGAGGGCAAAGTCAGCGGCACCGAGCGCGGGCCGGACGGCATCAGCGCCTTGCAGCTCGCAGACGGGCAGCGGCTCGCAGCGGACTTCTTCATCGATTGCAGCGGCTTTCGCAGTGAGCTTCTCGGGCGTGCGTTCGGGGAACCGTTCATGAGCTATGACCGCGCGCTGTTTTGCGACCGCGCGGTCATCGGCGGCTGGGATCGCACCGCCGAGCCGATCCTGCCGTACACCACCGCCGAGACCATGGCGGCCGGCTGGGCGTGGCAAATCGAGCACGAGCACCACATCAACCGGGGCTACGTCTATTGCTCGCAGGCCATTTCCGATGACGAGGCCTGCGCCGAGTTTCAGCGCAAAAATCCGAAGGTGCCCGCCAGCCCGCGCGTGGTGAAATTCCGCTCCGGGCGCTACCAGCGCGTGTGGGTGGACAATGTCGTGGCCATCGGCAACGCCGCCGGCTTTGTCGAACCGCTCGAAGCCACCGCGCTCATGGCCGTGACTCAGCAGTGCGAGCGTCTCGTGAGCATGCTCGAGCACACGGCCATGCAGCCCACGCCCACCGTCCGCACCCTTTACAACCAGATGACCTGCGATTGCTTCGACGACACCCGCGATTTCCTCGCCCTGCACTACAAACTGAACACGCGGCTCGACAACGCCTTCTGGCGCCAATGCGTCAACGACACCGACATGGGCGCGCTCGGGCCGCTGCTTGAGTTTTACAAAGAGAACGGCCCCACCGGCATCGCGCGCTACACGCTGCCCTCGCAGTTGAATACCTTCAGCATCGAAGGATATCTCGTCATGCTCGTCGGCAACAAAGCGCCCTACCAGGCCCGCCATATCCCGACCGCCGCCGAGCAGCTCGCGTGGACCAACAACCGCGCCACCTTCATCGCCCAGGCACTCCAGGGCCTGACCGTCGCGGAGTCCCTGCGCATCATTCGGTCGCCGCACTGGCAGTGGAATATTGAGTCCGCCGTCCGGCAGGCCGCGTAAGAATTGCGACAACAAAAAGCCGCCTCGGCGGTTGCACGACTTGGTGCGATGCCTTTACTGCATGGTGCCAGTCCAAAAAAACCAAACCATCAATCCATCCACATGAAAAAACTCCTCACCACCCTCTGCGCCCTCGCGCTCTCCAGCGCCGCCCTCTTTGCCGGCGACTTCCCCGATATCAGCATCACGGAACTCAACAAGGCCATCGCTGCAAAGAAAGTCGTCGTTATCGACGTCAACGGCACCGACTCCTTCAAGGCCGGCCACGTCCCTACGGCCGTTGACTTCGCGGCCGTCAAAGGCGATCTCGCCGCCGCCCTGCCCAAGGACAAGGATGCCCTCGTCGTCGCCTACTGCGGCAGCCCGTCCTGCAGCGCCTACACCGCCGCCGCCAACGCCGCGGTCAAGCTCGGCTACACCAATGTGAAGCACCTCAGCGCCGGCATCAGCGGCTGGAAGGAAGCCAAGCAGCCGACCGAGAAGTAAGCGCCTCGGAAAAAGAAATTCGCGCGGGCGGTCATGGCGAAAGGCTGTGACCGCCCGTTTTTCTTTTGGCCCCGCTACGCTGCTTCCTCAACAGGAATCATTTGAGCCACGGATGTACACGGATGAAACACGGATAAAAAATCTTCCCATCCGTGTTTCATCCCTGTGCATCCGTGGCTGATTCCGCCCTTCGCTTACCATGAAAAGCCTCCTCCTCCTGCTCAGCCTTGGGCTCACGATGGGCATCTTGCGCGCCGACGACGCCCCGCGCCACCGCTTCAACGATGCCCCGCACCACTACTACACCCGCGAACCGCGCGACGCCTTTTCCTGCATCATCGCGAAAATCACCACCGGGGAAATCCAGCTCGACACCACCAGCGACCTCGCCCAGCTCACCAGCCTCCTCAAGGCCCTCGACATCCCCGCCACCTCCCAGCTCCTCGTTTATTCCGCCACCAGTTTCCAAGCCGGCCTCATCCTCCCGTCCAACCCCCGCGCCCTCTACTTCAACGACGAAGTCTATCTCGGCTATGTCCCCGGCGGCCGCTTCGAAGTCGCCGCCATCGATCCCGACCTCGGCCCCGTCTTCCGCATCTTCCGCCCCACCACCAGCGGCCGTCCCGAAGTCACCCGCTCCGAGCGCTGCATGAACTGCCACGCCGGCCGCACTAGCCAGCAGGTGCCCGGCCTCCTCGCCGAATCCGTCATCCCCACCCGCACCGGCGCCAGCCTCGACGGCTTCCGCCGCGAGCAAGTCGGCCACACCATCCCGCTCGACCAGCGCTTCGGCGGCTGGCACATCACCGGCCCCCAGGAGCACACCTTTCCCCTCGCCAACCTCATCGGCACCGCCGCCCCCGGCGGCTACAACCGCCTGCCCGATCCCCCCGGCACCCTCTTCGACTGGGCGCGCTACCCCGTCCGCACCAGCGACCTCCTCCCCCACCTCCTCCACGAGCACCAGCTCGGCTTTCACAACGTCGTCACCCTCGCCGTCTATCGCACCCGCGACGCCCTCGACGCCGGCCACGGCACCCTCCGCCCCGAAGACACCCCCACGCTCGACACCCTGGCCCGCCAGCTCACCCGCTACCTCCTTTTCGCCGACGAAGCCGCCCTCCCACCCGGCGGCGTCCAGCCCGACCCCGCCTACGTGCGCGACTTCCTCGCCCCCCGCCTCGCGATCCGCGACGGCACCTCCCTGCGCGACCTCGACCTCCGCACCCGCCTCCTCCGCCACCGTTGCAGCTACATGATCCACGCGCCCAGCTTCGCCGCCCTGCCCGTAGAGTTCAAAAGCCGCGTCCTCACCGGCCTCACCGCCGCCCTGCGCGAAGAAAACCCTGCGCCCGAATACGCCTACCTGCCCGTGGAGGAAAAGCGCGCCATCCGGCTCATCCTGCGCGAAACGAAAGTGCTGCCGTGACTCACCCGAAGAGCTTGTCGAAATCGTTGTGCGATCCAATCCCGACCCACACCACGGTATCGCCCTGCCGCGCACCGACCGCGCGGTATTGCTCGTTGATGCGCACCGACCAAACGTGCTCGTAACGCCCTGCTTTTTGAAGCGCAGCGAAGGATGATTCGGGTTCTCCGCAAAGACGCCGTAGGCCCGACGGGCCGCTTCCCGCACGCGCGCATCCAGCGGCGCGTACGCCCGCCAGAAACTTGGCCGCGTCCGCGATGTCACAAGCGCCGCGGGTCGAGTGGTTCGTCAGCTTCTTCGCCCGATGCGCGCAGAAACGCATCCAACTGGGGCCGCGACTGCGGCTCTCCCAGCAAACGCTCCTAACGCTCATCATCCTGCCGCGCGAGCAAGAATCTAGCGAAGTCGATCACCTCGGACTGCTTCTCGGGCGGGAGCGCTTCGCAGACGTGAATGATTTCCTCAGTGGCAGTGCTCATCTCTGATTCATAACGGCGGGAGCCGCGGCGCTCAAGCGGGTTCACCGCATCATAGCGCGCCCTCAGCCACATCCCCCGCGAGATCAAAGTGCTGCCATGACTCAAAGACGTGCAGCCCGTGAGAACCGATCTACTTTCACCGCGTCGGCGATCCGAGTTTCCGGGGGGCGAAAACACTAATTACGGGCATCATTTACACCAGCAAGAACTCGCAGGCACAAATCGAGGAGATATTTGGCCATTTCCTCCGCGATCACGGTTTCACGGAGGGAGTCCCATGGGAAGATGTGCAGATGATCTAATCGGAAGGGCGTGACGCACATTGCCGTGAGGTTTTATTGGAATGAAAAGGGGCAACAGGTGTTCGTCGAGGAAAACGATATTTCAGGCCGCGTTCCGAACGCGGTAGAAAACCCTTGAGCTTCGGTTAAGGGACAATTCTGAGGATGCGGTCGTTGTAGCTGTCGGTGATGAACAGCACGCCGTAGTGAACGGTGACGCCGTGCGGGCGGCGGAGGCCGCACTGGAGCGGGTCACCGCCGAGGCCGGTGGCCGCGGCCTTGCCTGTGCCGGCCACGCGGGTGATGACGCCGGTGCGCGGGTCGTAGCGGCGGATGACGTGGTTCTCCGCGTCGGCGATGAGCACGGTGCCGTCGCGGTCGAGGCAGAGGTGTTTGGGGCCGTTCAGCGTGGCCAGCCGGGCGTCGCCGCCATCGCCGGTGTTGCCGGGCTTTCCAGTGCCCGCGACGGTGCGGATTTTCCCCGCGGCATCGACGTGGCGGAGCGCGTGCGCGCTGCGTTCGAGGATGTAATAGCCGCCGTCGGGCGCGACGGCGACGGCCCGCGGATCGAGCAGCGGCGCGGCCTTGGCGTCGGTGCCATCGGCGGGAACGCCGCGCTGCCCATTGCCCGCGACGGTCTCGACGATGCCGGTGGCGAGGGCAATGCGGCGGATGCGGCGGTTCTCAATGTCGGCGACGTA
Organism: Chthoniobacter sp.; assembly: GCA_031424395.1. Lineage (GTDB taxonomy): Bacteria > Verrucomicrobiota > Verrucomicrobiia > Chthoniobacterales > Chthoniobacteraceae > Chthoniobacter. Next base: position 3,962 of record JANPHJ010000283.1, on the reverse strand, counting down.
GAGATGCGCCGCCGCCGGATCGAGAGCGATCTGGATGACCATGCCAAACTCCGCCTGCCCCGCCGGCTCGCCATCGCCGGAGAAGCCCTTTTTGCCCGTGCCGGCAAAGGTGCTGACTGTGCCGGTTTTCGCCTCGATGCGGCGGATGCGGTTGTTCCAGGTGTCGGCGAGAAAGATGTCGCCGCCGGGCGCGATGGCGAGATTGTGCGGGCCGTTGAACTGCGCCTCGCGCGCCGGCCCGCCGTCGCCGCCGAAAGCCTTCGCGCCCGTGCCCGCGAGCACGGTGAGCGTCCCGCGCGCATCCACGCGCAGCACGCGGTTGCCATGCTCCATTTCCACGATGACCATCTCCCCGCCCGGCATGAACTCGACGCCGAACGGCTCCTGCAGCGCGCACTCCGCCGGGGGCGCGTCCGCCACCTTCTCCCCGCCGCCCGCCACGAGGACGATCTTCTCCGCGCGCAGCGGAGTGAAGGCGAAAAACGCGAGCGCGAGCGCGGGTGAAAGTTTCATGCGGAAGCGATGCGGGAAACCGAAAGGTACGGGGCCGGCGGCCGAATGGCCGACCGACCCCGCTGTTCCCCCCAGAACAATCTTTCAAATACGAGGGATAAGACCGGCGGCTGAGGAATCCGTTAGAAATTTCCCCCGAAAGATCCCGCGCGGCTTTGTCACCACAGCGCGGGCTTCATCAGCCCGAGCCACGCCATGACGGCGACGAGCGAAAGCGAGATGACCATGGCTGCGGCGAGCGGCAGCTTGAGCCGCCGCGCGATCATCGGCAGCAGGCCGATCACCACCCACAGCACCGTTTTCACGATGGCGAAATGCGGGAACCCAAGGTGTAGCTTGGCCAGCAGGCCGAAGCCGGACACGAGCATGACGAGCAGCCCGATGCCTTGCAGGATGGCGAACGGTTTGCGGTTCGGGCCGCCGGCCATCATGCCGCCCACGCCGAGGGCGAGCGCAGCGATGCCGGTGAGGTGGATGATTTTGTAAACGGTGGAATCCATGCGCGGATGATGGGGCCAACTGGAAATCGTTCAACCGCACAAACAGATTTTGCTGCCGCATGGCGCCTGCGGGCCTAGCGTGCGGCGTGCATAAAGAAAAAGTCTTCACCGTCGCGGAGCCCGGCACGCTGCTGCCCTTCCTCCTCACGCTGCCCGGCCTCTCGCGCAAGGACGCGAAGAATTTGCTCCGCTTCAAAGCCGTGACCGTGACCGGCATGGCCGCGCCGGTCCATGACACGCCGCTGGCGCGCGGCGCGCAGGTGCGCGTCAGCTTTGGCAAGCACACGCCCGCCGGCACGCTGCTGCCGGGTGGGCTGGAAATCCTGCACGAAGACGACGGCGTGCTCATTGTAAACAAACCCGCGGGCCTGCTGACCATGGCGACCGAGAGCGAGAAAGCGCGCACCGCCTACGCCTACCTAGCCGCCTACGTCCGCGAGCGTGCGCCGATGCGCGACGCCCGCGTGTACATCGTCCACCGGCTCGACCGCGAGACTTCGGGGCTGCTCATTTTTGCGCGCACCGAGGCGGCGCAGCGCCGGCTCCAGGAGGATTGGAAAGCGGTCACGAAAAAATATCTGGCCATCGTGGAAGGCGTCATCGCGCCCGCGCAGGGCACGCTGCGCAGCGCGCTGGTGGAGAGCGACACGCTGCAAGTCCACAGCACCGATCCCGACCGGCCCGATGCGAAAATGGCCGTCACCCACTACCGCACCCTGCGCACCGGCGCGGGCGCGGCGCTGCTCGAACTTACGCTCGACACCGGCCGCAAAAACCAGCTCCGCGTCCAGCTAGCCGACGCCGGACATCCCATCGTCGGCGACGACAAATACGGGGCGAAAACCGACCCCGCCCGCCGCCTCGCGCTCCACGCCGCGGAACTCCGCTTCCAGCATCCGCTCACCGGCGCCCCGCTCCATTTTCAAAGCCCGCTGCCGGAAAAACTCCGCGGTCTGCTATGGCCTGCAGGAGTGAAAGCGAAGTCGGACGAGGTGCCCGAGCACGGGCCTGCTGCGGAGCGGCCACGCCGCGCCGACGCGCGTGAAAACGAGCGCGGATCGTTCCGCGCGAAGCGGTCGAAAAACCTGCCGTCATCCTGAATGCAGCCTTCGGAGGCTTGCGACAAAGGGGGGGTGAAAGATCGCTGACTGGATCGGGGGCGGAGGCGGCGAAACTCCGTTCAGAGTAACGGCAGGTTTTGGGATTCGCTGCCGCGCGCAAAGAGTGTTTTTCCAAGATCGCACCGCAACCCACTTACGCCTCGACCGACTCCAACTCGACCTCGTCGATCAGCGTCTCCGTTTCTGCATCGCGCGGAATCGCGCGACGGTCGCGGGCGATGAGCATGTAGATCGCCGGCAGCACGAAGAGCGTGAACAGCGTGCCGATAATCATCCCTGAGACGAGCATGATGCCGATGCTATTGCGCGCGCCCGCGCCAGGGCCGCTGGCGAGCACCAGCGGAAAATGGCCGGCGACCGTCGCCACGGAGGTCATCAGAATCGGGCGCAGGCGGGTGCCGGCGGCTTCGGTCACGGCCTGCAGCTTGGCGGTGCCGGCTTCCTGCAATTTGTTCGCAAACTCGACGATGAGGATGCCGTTTTTCGACACGAGCCCGACGAGCGTGATGAGCCCGACCTGACTGTAAATATTCAGCGTGGTGAAGCCGAGGAAGCTGAACAGCAGCGAGCCCGACAGCGCCAGCGGCACGGAGCCGAGCAGGATGATGAGCGGATCGCGGAAGCTCTCAAACTGCGCGGCGAGGACGAGGAAGATGAGCACGAGCGAAAGGATCAGCGTGGTCGAGAGCTTGCTGCCTTCGTGGCGAAGCTGCCGGGCCTCACCGGCGTAGTCGATGTTGTAGCCCTTGGGCAAAATTTCCGCGGCCTTGGTTTCGAGGACTTTCAGCGCCTGATCGAGCGTGATGTGCGGCGGCGTCGCGCCTTGGATTTTGGCAGAGTTGAGCTGCTGAAAACGGTTGAGCTGCCGCGGCTCGGTCGTCTCTTTCACGCTCGCGAAAGTGGCGAGCTGCACCAGCTTGCCGCCCGGTCCGGTGACGTAGAAATCCTTGAGCTGATCGGGGTTCAGCCGCTCGGTGCGTTTGACCTGCGGGATGACTTTGTAGCTGCGGCCCTGGATGCTGAAACGGTTCACAAAATTGCCGCCGAGCATCGTGCTGAGGTCCGCGCCGACCTGGCTGAGATTGACGCCGAGCGACGCGACCTTGTCCCGATCAAAAACGACCTCGGCCTGGGGCATGTCGTACTTCAAATCGCTGTCGGCGAAAATAAACATGCCGCTTTTCAACGCCGCCCCGACGAGCTGATCCGCGATGCCGAGAAGTTCGATGGGCTCCGCTGTCGAGGAGATCACGAACTCGACGGGAAACTGTCCGCCACCCGGCAGCGGCGCGGGCGTGGTGGCGATGACGCGCACGCCGGGAATCGCGCCGAGTTTGCCAAACGCCTCGGGCACCATTTCTTCGGGCGTCCGCTTGCGCTCGCTCCATGGTTTCAAACCCATGCCGGAAAAACCGCCGAACGCCTCGGTGAGCTGAAACGTGTGCCGCGTCTCAGGGAACGACATGAAAGCCTCGTTCACTTTTTCCGTGTACATCGAGGTCTGTTCGATGGTGGAATTTGGCGAGGCCTGCACGATGCCGAGGATCACGCCCTGATCTTCCTTTGGCGCGAGTTCGCTCTGGGTCATCAGGAAAAACGGCACGCCGAGCAGAATGACAATGGCCGCCAGCGTCAGCGTGACGGGCCGCCAGCGTAGCGTGTTGGAAAGCGTCCGCACGTAGCGGGTGCGGAGGCCGTCGAAGCGGCGGTTCACCCAGCCGGCGAAACCGCGATGCGAGTCGCCCGCGCGCAGTAGCTTCGAGGACATCATCGGCGAAAGCGTGAGCGCGACCACGCCCGAGACGACCACGGCCCCGGCGAGCGTGAA
>JANPHJ010000282.1:0-15432 GCA_031424395.1 Chthoniobacter sp. | reverse complement strand
GCCGTGTATTTTGCGGACACCGGCGGCTGGATGTATTGCCTCGATGCGGCGACTGGCGCGGAGCGCTGGAAGGTGGACAGCCGCGCGAAGCCGTTTCCCGGCGCGCATTGGTTCAACATGCTCTTCGCGTCGCCGGTCATGGCCGACGGCAAGGTCGTCTTCGGCGGTGGCGCGATGGAGCAACTCATCGCCGGCAGCGCGGGCTACGCGGGCAGCACGGGCCGCGGCTTCCTCGTGGCGCTCGATCCGAAAACGGGAAAGATCGTGTGGAAACACGATGTCGGCCCGCAGCCGCAAAAGCTCGATCCGCCGGTGGTCATCAAGGGAGATTGGGGCAGCTACAAATTTGAATACGGCCCCGCGACGAGCACCGTGTGGTCCACGCCGTCGTATGATGCGGAGACGAACACGTTGTTCTTCGGCACGGATGTGAACACCGCGCCGCGCCAGCCCACGCCGGACAATTCCGCGCTCCACACCGAGGACTCGTGCGCCATCGCGGCCATCGACGCCGCGACCGGCCAGCGGAAATGGAACACGCAGATCAATCCGGGCGAGGCGTGGACAAACTCGATGTGCGCCTATGATTCCAAGACCGGGCTCTACAAGGACCAGTCCATCGGCGATACGCCGAAAATTTTCACGATCCCCGTGGATGGATCGCCGACCAAGGTCGTCGGTGCCGGGTGCAAGAACGGCGGCTTCTACATCCTGCGGGCGGACAACGGAAAACTCGTGCGGCACACACCCGTTTACACCGGCCCGCCGACGGAGCCGCCCGCGAAGCACGACCCGCGCGTGCTCGCCCTGCCGAGCCCGATCGGCGGACTGCAATCCGGATGCGCGACGGACGGGCGCACCATCTTCACCAATGGCATCGACGCCATCCGCCTCGGCACGCAGCCCAGCCCGTTCACGCCGGGACAGGTGCCGACGGGCGGAAGGGTGACGGCGACTTCGCTCGACCTTTCCGAGGAACGCTGGCGGCACGAGCGTCCGAAAATTCCCGAGATCGGTGGCCAGCCGGGCAAGCCGATGTATCGCGACGTCGGCGACATCGTCGGCTCGGGCATCGCCGTGGGAAATGGAGTGGCGTATTTCACGGCGGTCGGCAGCGGAAAGCTGGTCGTCCTCGATGCAGCCAGCGGCGCGGTGTTGAAGGAGTTTGCCCTCGGCGCGGTGTTCGCCGGACCGGCGCTGTCGCGCGGACGGGTCTATGTCGGTGGCGGCAACACCTTTTGGAACGCCAGCGAGTTCGAGAGCTACTTTCCAAAACAATTCACCGGCAGCGTTCGCTGCTTCGGCCTGCCCGACGAGAAACCGTGACGACCATGCCAATGAATCCAACGCACTTGCTCCGAACCATCGCGCTGGCCGCGGCGCTGATTTTTAACACGCTGCACGCGCAGGAGCGAAAGGTTGATGCGCCCATTCCCGACGATGTGAGCTTTCGCAAAGAGAACATCGTGAGCGAAGGCACGCGCATGACCGCCGAGGTGTTCGCGCCGAAGGAACCGAAGAGCGAAAGGCTGCCCACCATCGTGATGAGCCACGGCTGGGGCGGCACGGCCGCGGCGCTGCGCCCGGATGCCATCGTGTTTGCGCGCGCCGGGTATTTGGTGATCGCGTTTGACTATCGCGGCTGGGGCGGCAGCGACTCGCGGCTCATCGCCGACGGCAAGCCCGAGACGAAAGACGGCAAGCTCGTCGCTGCGGTGAAGGAAGTGCGCGAGGTGGTGGACCCGATCGACCAGACGACCGACATCCTGAACGCGATCCATTGGGCCGTCGGCGACAAACAGTGCGACCCGCAGCGGCTCGGCATTTGGGGTTCGTCGTTTGCCGGCGGTCACGTCGTTTACGTCGCCGCGCGGGACCCGCGGGTGAAGGCATTCGTCAGTCAGGTCGGTTCGATGGACGGACGCTGGGTCATCAAGGAGCCGAAGCTGCGAGACTATACTTTCAGCCAGGGCACCGCCCGCGCGCGCGGCGCAATCCAGTATCCGAAGCCTGGCGAGAAATTCGGCACGCTCACGGGCGCGCCGGTGATTGAGAAATTCATCGGCTACGCACCCATCGAGGACATCGGTCGCTGCAAAGACTGCGCGAAGCTTTTCATCATCGCGGAAAACGAGGAACTCTTCGACAACAAGGAGCACGCCATCCTCGCCCACGAGCGCGCGACGGGGACCAAGAAGCTCGTCACCATCCCCGGCATCAAACACTACGGCATCTACAACGAAGCCCGCGCCCAGGCGCAGCAGGAGGCTGTCGCGTGGTTTGACGAACACCTGAAATAATAGGGCTGTGGGAGATGACCTTCCAATGCACTCCTTCCGCCTCGCCTCTCGGAACCTCCGCTGAAGCGAGCGATGAAGACTATCTACTTCTTCTCTCCCGCCGCCGGCAGATTTGGCACCAGCTTGGGGTCGTATTTGGCACCGGCGGAGACTTGGATGAGGGTCATGCGGACCTTGATGGGGAAGAACTTTTCGGGGTCGGGGCGGGTGTGGGCTTTGGCGCCGGTGCCGTCCTTGATGACAAGGTCCATTTGCCTGATGCCTTCGCTCCAGACGATGTCGTCGTTTTGCCAGAACTTCGTCATGGCGATGTCCTGCTCATGCACGCCGGCCTCCTTGTAAGCGCTGATGCCGATGCAGCCGTAGCCGTGGCCCTGGCCCTTGACGGGGATGTAGCAGACGCTCCAGGTGGTGGGCTCGCCGCCAGCGGGTTTCTCGATGACTTCGAGGCGCACATGCACGGTGCCGTTGCGGTAGTCCACGGGAGCGGTCCAGTCCTTCGGGCGCTCGGCGTTGAGGCGGTCGGCTTTGACGTAGTAGTGCGATGCGTTGGGCTTGGAGTTGTCGGCGTCGGATTTGGTGTAGGGGAAAGTGACGTCGAAGAGCACGAACTGCTCGGCGTGGCTGGAGATGGCGCATCCGAGCAGGAGAAGGAGTGAAAGGAGCGCGGCGCGGTTGAGGAGGGTCGTGAGCATGGGGGTGATGATATGGCCCAGTCGCCCGGTGGAGCGAGCGAATGCTATTTATTGGGGTCGGCAGAAACGTGCGTGACGAGAACGGGCGGCGGCGTCACAGAATAGGAAACCTCCACCATGCACTTCTTCCGTTTCCCCACACATCTCGCTCTCACCGCCGCTTTCTGCCTCGCGCGCTTCGCTTTCGCCGATGAACCCGTGCTCCCAAGGATCGGCGCAGCGATGCAGGAGATGGTGGCGAAAAACGAAATTGCCGGCGCGGTCACCGTGGTCGTTGCGAAGGACAAGGTGCTGCACATCGAGAGCACCGGCCTGGCCGATGTGGTGGGGAAGCGGGCGATGACGCCGGACACGCTTTTCTGGATCGCCTCGATGACGAAGCCGATCACTGGCGCGGCGGTGCTCATGTTGCAGGACGAGGGCAAGCTCAACGTCGCCGATCCCGTGGCGAAATATCTGCCGGAGTTTGCGAATCTGAAGACGCCCTCTGGCAGACTGGCGAATCTCACGATCACTCAGATTCTCACGCATACCTCCGGGCTCGGCGAGGCGGGCGGGCCGGCTGCGAAGGAAGCGAAGACGCTGGCCGATCTCGTCCCGCTCTGGCTCGCCGCGCCGATGCAATATGAGCCGGGCGCAAAGTGGAGCTACACGCAGAGCGGCATCAACGCCGCTGCGCGGATCGTGGAAGTGGTGAGCGGGCTTACTTTTGATCAGTTTCTCCAGCAGCGGCTCTTCGATCCGCTGGGGATGAAGGACACGACCTTTTACCCGACCGACGCGCAGCGCGCCCGGCTCGTCACCGCTTACGCGAAAAACAAGGACACCGGCGCGCTCGAACCCGTGCCGCCGCGCGAGGGCTTTGGCACGCGCGACCGCCCGCCGCAGGGCAACGGCGGACTCTTTTCCACCGCGCCCGACTACGCACGCTTTTGCCAGATGCTCCTCGGCGGCGGCACGCTCGATGGCCGCCGCTATCTCAGCGCCGACGCGATGAAATTCCTCGCCACTCCGCAGACCGGCGACCTGCCGACGGGGTTTTTCCAAAACGACACCTACGGCCAGCACGGCGCGAACTACGGCTGGGGCCTCGGCACCTGCATCCTGCGCACGCCGCACGAGGGCGTGGCGGCGATGCTCTCGCCCGGCGCGTTCGGCCACGGCGGCGCGTGGGGCACGCAGGCGTGGTGCGATACGGTGAAGGGCGTGGCCTACGTGCTGATGGTGCAGCGCGCGAATTTCCCGAACAGCGACGCCAGCGAGGTGCGCCGCGTTTTCCAGCAGGCGGCGGCGGACGCGCTCGGGAAATAGCGAGGCTCAAGGAGAGCTGTAGGGGTACCCGTTGGGTTCCCTCGATCCTCGCCGAGGCTCGGGGGAAGCTGACAGCTTCCCCTACAGTCGCTGCCTCTCAGGCCTGCAAAAACCGCTCCAGCGCGCCGCCGAAGAGGTCGCGCACATCGCGCTCGATCTCCGCGCCGGTCGGCTCCCAGCCGGTGGCGGCGAGGTCGTCGTATTTCTTGGCGAGCACTTTGCCGATGATCGCGCGGGAATGGCTCCATTTGTAGATGAGCTGGTCGAGCACGCGGCAGTCGCTGTGCTGCGGGGTCATGGAGAGGCCGAGGAGTTCGAGGCGCATGCGCGTCATCTCTTTGATGATCGAGGGATTGTTCAGGAACCACCAGCAGCCGAAGACGTGCAGGTTGCGAAACTTGCGCGCGGCGACGCAGAGCCCGTGCTGGTTTTCGAGCGCGAGCATGGTGCAGAGAAATTTGTTGTCGGGAAACTGCGTGCAGAGGTTTTCCACCGCGCCGACATCGGCCAGGCCCACGCTGTCGCCGGCGAGGCGGAGCTGCGGGTTGACGTTGCGTTTCACGCCGATCATCAGCGCGAAAGCCTGCCCGTGGTCGCGCCCGTGCGGCAGGATGGCGTGCTCGATGAGCCGCGCCGTCGGCGTGTCGGCGGGAAAGGCGAAGTCCGGCGTGAGCGAAACCATGCAGTACTGCGCGTCGATCCTTTTCGTCCAATCGGCGAGGAAGCGGCGCACTTCGCCGAAGGTCTGGCCGGAGAAATCCGCGCGCACGTCGTAGCCCCACGCGTGCAGTTTGGGCGCGGTGTTTTCCCAGTCCACGAGCAGCGGGTCGATACGCAGCGCGGCGGTGAAGCGCTCGTCGCGCACAAAGCCGCGTTCCCAGACGGGCCGCTCCGCGTCGTCGAAGGGCGAGTTCGTCATGCAGACTTTGCGCACGTTCGCCAGCTCCAGCGCCTTGGTGGTGAAGTCGCCGACGTTCCATTTGGCGAAGTGCTGCCGCAGCGCGGGCAGGTCGCGCTTTTGCACATCGAGCCCGAGCGCATGCAGCACCGTGAGCACGCCGCGGCAGGCTTCGGAAAGCGGCGAGTGCTGGATGAAAAGCGCGTCCCAGATGAGGTCGGCCTGCTGGGGCTTCGAGAGCGCCCAAAACTTTTCGTAGGGCAGGTCGAAATACCGGAAGCCCTCGGCGACGAGGTAGTGATAGGTGAGCAGGTCGTCGATGCCCCAGAGCAGCAGCCCGCCGAACGCGGGATCGTAGAGGTGCGTGTGGATGTCGAAAACGGGCGTCGTCTGGACGATGTCGGCGACCTGCTGGCGGAGGGGGAGCGGCTGGTGCATGGGGCGTTCTCGTTTCGTCTCAGCAGGCACGGGGTTCAAGTGGGGAAAGGGTTTACCCGGCAACCGGGTTCGCCACTTCGCCAGTTGCCACGGTAAAAGGCAATGCCCGGCCCGCGCCAAATCCCACGCTAAGTTTTCCGCCCGCGCCGTATTGCCAAGGAACTTTTTCCGCCATGCGCCGCCCCATCCTCGTCCTGCTCACCGTCGTCTCCACCGCCCTCGCCGCCGAAGCGCCGCCGGATTACCGCTTCAAAGTGGAGACGGTCTTCGAGGGCGTCGCGCAGCCGATGGAGCTCGAGATCGCGCCGGACGGACGCATCTTTGTCAACGAGTATGGCGGCAAGCTGAAGATCTACCACCCCGACACGAAGCAGCTCACCGAGGCCGGCCAGATCGATGTTTTCACCGGCCAGGAAAACGGCTTCCTCGGCTTCGCGCTCGATCCGCAGTTTGCCGCGAACGGCTGGATCTACTGTCTGCATTCGCCCAAGGATTTCGACGGCCAGCATCTCAGCCGCTACACCATGCGCGGCGACACGCTCGATCTCGCGAGCGAAAAAGTGCTGCTGCAATTTGAGGAGCAACGCAAAGAGTGCTGCCACCACGGAGCCTCGGTGGAGTTTGGGCCGGATGGCTGCCTTTACTTTTCCGTGGGCGACAACACCCATCCGCACGCCGACTCGAACGGCTACGCACCGCTCGACGAACGCGAAGGGCGCGCGCCGTGGGATGCGCAAAAGTCGGCGGGCAACACGAACACGCTCTCGGGAAAAATCGTCCGTATCCGCCCAAAGCCGGATGGCACCTACGAAATCCCGGCGGGCAATCTTTTTCCACCCGGCACGCCCAAGGCGCGGCCCGAGATTTTCGCGATGGGCTGCCGCAATCCGTGGCGCATGTCGGTCGATCAAAAGACGGGCTACGTCTATTGGGGTGAGGTCGGCCCCGATGCCGGTGACGATGGCCCGCGCGGGCCGCGCGGCTATGACGAGATCAATCAGGCGAAAAAGGCGGGCAACTTCGGCTGGCCGTATTTCGTTGGGAACAATTTCGCCTACGCCGGCTACGACTACACGACGAAGACCGTCGGTCCGCTTTTCGACCCGCAGCACCCCGTCAACGAAGGCCCGAACAACACCGGCCTGCGCGACCTGCCGCCCGCCGTGCCCGCGCTGATCTACTGGCCGTACCGCCAGCCGCGCGAGTTCGCCGAGATGGGCGAAGGCGGACGCACCGCGTGCGCCGGGCCGGTCTATTACTGCGGCGCGAGCGTCCGGGAAACGAACGGCTTTCCGCAGTACTTCAATCGGTGCCTGCTGTTCTGGGATTGGGAGCGGCCCGCGCTGAAATGGGCGCGGCTCGACGCGGACTCGAACCTCGTGGGCATTGAGCCATTCACGAGCGCCGTCGTGCTCGGCAACAAGCCCGAGCAGATCGAAAAACTGAAACCGCAGATCGCCGCGGGCGCGACGCTGCTCCAGCGCCCGGTCGATGCGGTCTTTGGCCCGGACCACGCGCTTTACCTTCTCGACTACGGCGAAACGTGGGGCGCAAACAAGGACTCGAAGCTCGTGAAAATCAGCTACGTATACGGCAATCTCCCGCCCGTCGCCGTGGCCAGCGCCACGAACGCCACCGGCCGGGAACCGCTGACCGTGAGCCTCTCCAGCGCGGGCTCGAAGGACCATGAAGGCGACGCGCTGAAATACGAATGGCGGCTCCAGCCGGGCGGGCCGGTCGTCTCCACCGAGGCGAATCCGCAGCTCACCATCAAAGAACCCGGCAACTACCGCGCCGAACTGCGCGTGTCGGACGCCCACGGCGCGAGTGGCACCGCCAGCGTCGCGCTGCTCGTGGGCAACACCGCGCCCGTGGTGAGCTTCGCCATCCCGCTCGACGGCGACTTTTTCACCCCTGGCCAGCCGGTGAAATACGCCGTCGCCGTGACCGACGCCGAGGACGGCTCATCGTCCGCGAAGCCTGATGAATTCAGCGCCCGCACCCTCGTCAGCAGCTCGTTCGTCCGCGCCGATGGCAAGACCGTTGCCGGCGATCCCGGCTTCGCTTTGATGAAAGCGAGCGACTGTTTCAACTGCCACGCCGCCGAGCAAAAAGTCGTCGGCCCGCCGCTCGTGGACATCGCAGCGAAATATCGCGGCCAGCCCGGCGCGCTCGACGCCAGCGTGCAGCGCGTGCGCGACGGCAGCACCAAAATCTGGGGCGAAGTCCCCATGCTCCCGCACCCGCAACACACCACCGATGAAGTCACCATCATGCTCCGCTGGGTCTTCGGTCTGGAAAAGGGCAAGGGCGGCCCCGCGCTCACCCGCGGCCTCGCCGGGGAAATCACCGCGCCGAAAGCTGATGACGCCGGCGCCTTGGTCCTCGAAGCCACCTATGCCGACGCGGGCCGCGCGCCCGCCGGTTCGCTCAGCGGCCAGGTCAGCGTCCGCCTGCGCGCCCGCCGCCTCGAAGCCGAGCGCGCCGACGAAATCCACGGTCCGAAAATTCTCGGCACCTCCATCGGCGCGATCGATGACCGCCACTACGCGAAGCTCGCCGGCATCAACCTCGCCGACGTCGGCAGCATCACCGCGCGGGCCAGCTCGGGCAATGTCGGGGGCAAAATCGAGTTCCGCGCCGGCTCCCCGACCGGCGACCTGCTCGGCAGCGTCGATGTGCCCAACACCGGCGGCTGGGACAAATGGATCGAGCCGCAATGCCCGTTGCCCGCCACCGCGCCGCGCACTCGCACCGACGTTTACGCCGTCTTCCTCAACCCCGGCAAAGGCGGCCTGATGAACCTCGACTGGGTGCAGTTCAACGCCCGCTAGACCGGCGTGAGCGGGGCCCTCACCAGTTCGCCAGTTGCCGCGGAAAAAGGCATTGCGCGCAGTCCGAGACATCGCGCAGGCAAAAGTCCTCGTACACTTGCAGCAGACCTTGCTGGAGCGCGGCGTATTTCAGGAACTCGGCGGCGCGCGGGCTGTCGCTGAACAGGCGGAGGGCGGCGATTTCCACGCGCCGGTTCGTGAGCGGGGCGCGGAGGGTTTTGAAGCCGGTCCAGCCCGTTTCATCGTGCGCGATGGCGAGGGGAAAAAAGACGTTCGCCAGCATTTCGGTGACGCGCGATTCGCCGACGAGGGCCATGCGTTTGGCCGCGGGCTTCGACGTGACCGTGTAATGAAAGTCCCAGTACTCGTCGCTCAGCTTCGCGAAAAACTCGTGGATCGCGCCGGGCTCGCAGCGGTCGCGCAGGGCGCGGACTTTCGGCCAGTGGCGGACGAGTTCCGCGAGCGCGGCGAGCCGGCGTTGCGGATGGTTCACCGGGCGCTGGCCGCTCATGCGCCAGAGCTTCGGCGCGACGGCCAGACGCTCGAACTCCGCGCGGCGCGGCCACCATTTTTCCCACAGCCCGCGCAGGTAGGAGCGGGTCGGCGCGTCGAACGAACCTAGGTCGCTCGCGGGCAGAAAGCCGCTCACGCCGAAGAGCAGCGCAGCGGCGTCGCCTTTGCGCAGCAGGCGTAGCGGGGGGCGCTGCGCGAGAAGCGTGAACGGAAGCTTGTTGCTCTTGTAGCCGAGCGTGGCGGCGAGCGCCTGAAAGAGCGCCTCATCCGCGCCGTGCAGCTCCGCGAGCGTGGCGAGGGCGGCGGCTTTTTTCCGCAGCCGATGCTGCGCGGCGCCGAGCAAAACCTCGCGCGCCGCGTCCTCCGCCAGCGCGCGCAGGGGCGCGCAGCACCGGCCGGGAATGGCCGCGGGCAAAGGATTCGGCGGCTCACTCGTCAGCCTCGCCAGGTCGAGCAGCACTTGCGGCACATTGCGATGCCGAACCGTGCGGGTGAAAAATTCGCCGCTGCCCGCGCGGGTGAAAACGTGCAGCACGACGTTTTCGTAATCGGCGTTTTCCGCGTGCCCGTGCCGCTCCCAGTCCCGCGCCTCGGGGTCCAGCTCGATGCTCCCGCGCACCGCCGCACCGCCGTCCAGCGACACCGCCGCCTCCGCAAAATCCGGCCCCGCCTCGCGGTTCCACACGCCGAACTGCACCACCCGCGCAGTCCCGCCCGCGACCGTGCGAAACTCGCGCCCGAAATCTCCCGCGAACCAGTGCGCCTGCAGTTCCAGCTCCGTCAGCTCCCGCCCCGCGCCCAACAGCGGCGCCTCGCGTACCGCGCCGTGCAGCAGCCTGGCGTAGCGGTCGGCGGGCGTCATCGTGGTGGCAAGCGGGCGCGCTATTTTTTCGGCACCGCGGGCGGCGGCGGCGGCGGCGGCGCGGGCGGAGTGGCGAGCGACTTGAGCAGCTCGCCTGCGGGCGACTTCGGCACCGCGGCCGCCCCTTTGAGCGCGATGGTCAAGGCTTCGATGTCGCGCCCCGCCGCGCGCAGGATGAAAATCTCATGTACCGCCACGCGCAGCGCGTCGTCCGTGCTGCCGTAGAATTCCCGCGCCAGCGCGAAGGATTCCAGAGCCGCCTTCGGGTCGTCCGCCGAGACCTGCAGCAGGCCGAGCCCTTCCATGATCACCCCGCTGCGCAGCTTGCGGCCGGTTTCGCGGAGCTGCGCGTCGCCTTCCGCGCGGTTGGTGGAAAACCACAGTTGCGCGCCTTTGCGGTACTCCGCCCACTCGCCGGTGCGCGGGCGCTCCTCGAGATCGAGCACGCCTTTGTACGGCCGGTAGAGCGGGTCGCCCACCATCGTGGTCATCCACGAGAGCGAGCGGATGGACATGTAGGCGGCCTCGGCAAAGGTGAAGCCCGCACGCAGGCGGTTGTGGAAAATGTCGAGCTGCGGGGTGAGCGCGAGGTAGGGCTCGTACACATTGCCGATCGTCGCCGCGGCGCCGGCGGAGAGCAGCGGCGCGACCCAGTTCTGCAGCGGATCGCGCACCGTGGAGCCGCTGAAGGAATGGATATGCACGGCCACCGCGCCGCGCACGAAGCGGAAATCCGGGCGCACAAACGGCCCCGCCACGCGGTCCGTGTACCAGCCGAAATAGAGCGCCGCCTGGCGCATCGGGTAGTTCTGGGGAAAAAGCTCCGGCCCGTTGTCGAGCACCACCGGCGTGCCGCGGCGGCGCGCCTCGCCAGCCAGCGCGTAGAGCCATTTGTCGCCCTCGGCATAGCCTTCGCTGGCGATGTTCCGCGCGTCTATGTAGGCCAGCCCGGCGAGCCCCTCCTGCTCCGCCGCCAGCGCGTCCGTGATCATCCGCCGCACGATCTCCGGGGTGGGCCCGTCCAGCCGCGCGACCAGCATGATCTCCGGGTGGCGGAAATCCGCGAACGGCGTGTAGCTGTGGAAGTACGGGTTGTTTAGCGCGCCGGAAATTGGCCGCATATTCAGTCCGAGCACCGCCAGCTCCGAGTCCACCGCCGCCGCGTTCACCGTGCCGATGGGCGCGGGCTGCACCATGCGGTCGCCGGGATATTTCGGGGCCTCGGCGATCTTCAGCGGCATCCCGCGCATCAGCGCCACGAAGCGGATCTTGTTCGCCTCCACCGGCCCCAGCGGATTGTCCGCCTCGCGCAGCTTCCACCAGAAATTCGCGGTCATCGCCTTGCGCAGCGGCTCGGCGATGGTGCGGTCGTATTCCGCCCGCGTGATCTCCTCCGTCTTCGCGCATTTCAGCCCCAGCACGCGCTCTTTCGCGATGCCCCGCTTCTCCGCGTAGAAACGCGCCAGCTCTCCCGAGTCCCGGTCGGTCTCATTGAAAATGACGAGCGTCGCCGCCGCGTCCGGGCCGGCTTCCTCGGCCCCGCCTTTCAACCCCAAAGCCAGCAACAGCAGCGCCGCCCCAATCGAAAATCGCCAATCGCCAATCGAAAATCTCATCACGTCTCGATCCTCATGCCGTCATACGCCACGCGCACACCCGCGGGCAGCCCCGCCTCGGTCGCCGCGTGCCCGAGGTCATGGCACAGGTGCGTGAACCACGTCTGTCCCGGCCCCACTTTCGCCGCCAGCGCCAGCGCTTCCTCTACGTTCATATGGGTCGGGTGGGGCTTGTGGCGCAGCGCATCGACGATGAGATGCCGCACCCCCCGGATGCGTTCAATCGCCGGCGGCGGCAGCACCTTGCAGTCGCTCACGTAGGCCGCCAGCGGCACGCCGTCGCGGGAAAAAAGGTAGCCGTTCACCGCCGTGCGCCCGTGCTCCAGCGGCAGCGGTGTCACCTCCGTCGCGCCGAGCATGAAGGGCCCCTCGATGAGCCGCGGATGCGGCAGCATGTAGCCCGGCCAGCGGTTCTCGCCGTTGAAGGCGAAGACGAAAACGCGCGTGAGATCGGCCATCGTCTCCGGCGAAGCATGCACCGGCATTTCCCGCCCGCCCTGGCAGAACACGCGCAGGTCATCGAAGCCCATGATGTGGTCCGTGTGCGCGTGCGTATAGACCACCGCATCCACCCGCCGCACCCGCTCGCGCAGCGCCTGCGTGCGGAAATCCGGCCCCGTGTCCACCACCCACGCGCACTCCGGCGTCTCCACATAGATCGAGGCCCGCGTGCGCCGGTCCCGCGCATCCGCCGACGTGCAGACCGCGCAGTCGCAGCCGATCATCGGCACGCCTTGCGAGGTGCCCGTGCCGAGAAAAGTGATGGTGAGAGCCGGCATGTGGCGCGCACGTTTTCACAAACCTCCGCCGCCCGCAACGCCCGCCTGCCGTGGGTGAAGGGCGGGTCCGGTGCCGGAGGCGGCGTGAGCGGCGGCGGTAATGGCCTACCTCGTTTCAGCGCGAAACTCGCATCCGCAGGAACCGCCGCGGCGCGCCGGAGACGCTCATCACGTCGCGCACTTCCACGGTCTTCACGCCGGGCGTCGCGCTGTCGCCGCCGACGTAACCCGGCCCGCTGAACGGCGCGCCGAGAGCGCTGGTGGCGACGGTTTGCCACGGCCCGGCGGGGTCGCCCGCCGCCTCGACGCGCAGCGTGATATCGGAGCGGGCGGGATCGCGCGGGAGGAGCAGGCGCAAGCGCCGTCCGTCCGCATAGGAATGCAACGTCGGCACGGGCGTGGCGGCGGCGTCCGGCAGCGTCGGGAGACGGAGCAGACCGTACTCGCCGAGATGCGAGAGGCCGTCTTGGTCGGAGTCGGCATCGTCGGGCGCAAAGGGATGGCCGAGCTGGGCGAACTTCCAGCCTTGAATGGGCGGGAGCGTCCCGGCGAGACGGATGCGATAAATTTGGCCGCCACCGCTCGCGCAACCGTCCGCTTTGATCCCACCGGAGCCAGCGACTCCGTAGAGATTGCCGTCGCTGTGGTGCAGCAGATAACCGGACACGGGATATGCGCCGGGAGCCGCCCCGGCGGAGTCGGAAAAAGCGAAAGCGCTGGTGAACGCACCGGCGGTGCTGATCTTGAAAATCGTCCCGCGGCTTAGGGGCCCGCCGTTGGATGTCGTGCCCCAAAATGAACCTGCGCCGTCGCTCACTAACCCCGCGTATGGTTCACTGCCTGGCGCTGCGCCGACGGGATAGGTAAAGCTGAGCACGGTGGTGAGCGAGCCCGTCGCAATGTTCACTTTGAAAACCGTGCCCTCGTAGTCGAGTCCGCCCCCGCTCGTCGTGCCCCACAAGAATCCGGCATCGTCTGGCACCAAGCCAGCCTCGGGAGCTCGACCAATAGGCGAACCCGGCGGACCCGCGAAGCTGGCCACGCTGGTGAACGCTCCGGTGCCGATGTGGACTTTGAAGACACTCCCTCCCCCGGTGAACCCGCCTTGGTTTCCGCCGAAGAGCGTGGTGCCCCACAGAAAACCCGCGTCGTCCGCGCATAGCCCGGCTGTGGGTTGTGCGCCCAGCGCGGCACCGTCCTGCCCGGTGAAATCGATCACCGTGACGAGATTTCCCGTCAGCGCACTGACCTTGAAAACCGTGCCCTTTTGCAACGCTCCACCGGCTGCGGTCGTCCCCCAGAAATTGCCGAGTCCGTCGCCGACCAGTTCGCTGGACGGGTTGCTGCCCGTGGCCCCGCCGGGCGGCGCGCCGGGGCCGCCGAAATCCGCCACAGCAGTGAATGCGCCTGTCTGGATGTTCACTTTGAACACCGTGCCGAAATTCGACGCACCACCACCGTTGGTCGTTCCCCAAAAAAATCCGGCACCGTCATCGCGCAAAGTGCATTCCGGATAAGCGCCCCGAGTCGGGCCGCCGGTCCCGCTGAAATTACAGACGACGCTCAATGCACCGGTGCCAGGGTTCACTTTGAAGATAGTGCCGTAGTTATGCGGTCCGCCGCCGGTCGTGGTTCCCCACAAGAGCCCGCTCGCGTCCTCGCTCAAGCCCGCGGCCGCGGCAATCGGACCAACCCCATCCGCCGCCCCGGTGAATTGGCGGAGCGTCGTTACCTGGCTGCTGACCGGATCGAGTTGAAAGAGGGTGCCGGTGTCTTGGGTGCCGCCGCGGCGCGTGGTGGCCAGCAACTTTCCCGCACCATCGTCAGCCAGCGTCGCATCGGGAAAATAACCCAGCTCGGATCCGGAGGTGCCCGGAAAGTCCAGCACCGCCGTAAATGCCCCGGTGGCGGGATTGATTTTGAAAAGTGTTCCGCCATCCTCGGCTCCGCCTATCGAGGTTGTGCCCCAAAGGAGGCCGGCGCCATCCCGAACCAGCCCCGCGAGGGGTTCATTACCCGGAGCCGCGCCGGAATTTCCGGTGAAGTCCACGACCTTCGTCAGTTCGCCGGTGGCCATCCGCACTTTGAAAACCGTGCCGCAGAACGCGCTGCCGTTAAAACGCGCGGTGCTCCAAAAGAATCCCAGCCCGTCCGCCACCAGCTCGCTCTCGGGATCCGCTCCATCCGTATTCCCGAGTTCCGCCACGGTCGTCAGCACGCCAGTCGAGACATTGATTTTGAAAATCGTCCCCGCGCCATTCGCCCCGCCCTGGCTGGTCGTCCCCCAAAGAAATCCCGCACCGTCGCCCACCATGGTGCCCATCGGGTAAGCGCCCGGCACCGCTCCCACAGACCCGGTGAACTCGGCCACGGTGCTGAGGGTGCCCGAGACGGGATGCAGCTTGAAAACCGTGCCGATGTTGGCCGTTCCGCCTTGATGCGTCGTGCCCCAAAGCAAGCCGCTGCCATCGGAAACCAGCCCCGCAAACGGGTAGCGTCCCTTGATGACCGCTTCGCTCGAGGTGAAGTCGATCACCGTGCGGAACGCGCCCGTCGCCAATTCATATTTGTAAATCACTCCACGGTTCTCGCTGCCGCCGCCATAATTCACGCCCCACAGAAATCCCCGCCCGTCGCTCACCAGACCACTTTTATGCGGGCTGAACGACGGCGGCAGCGAGGCGAGCGTCGTCATCTCTCCGCCCCCCGTTACGCGATAAATTGTGCCGTTCCCGCCCGCCCCGCCGGCCCGCGAGACGCCGTAAAGGCAGCCGTCGGAATGCCGGAACAGTTTCCCTCTGCCCGGCTCCGTCGGGCCCAGCTCAAAGGTCGCGAGCGGCTCGTAGGTGGGGACAGCCGCGGGGCTGACGGCGTGGAGCGCAGCCGTGAGAAGTGAAAAGATTAGGAAGGGGCGCATCGGGGGTGGTGGCTGCGGGAAATTTCGTGACTTGTACTGAACGGGCTCCCTCACGCGTCGTCAACGCGGAGCCTTTGGTCATCTGGACGCGGGCCGAGGACCTCGGAACGGAATCCGCGAAGATCGTTTGTTCATTCGTCCGGTGCCCCCTAGCATCCCGCGCTTTCCATTTTTAACCACCGCACCGCCACCATGACTGATACCGCCCTGACCACCATCAACTTCGACCTCGCCAATGAACCGCTGCCGTCCGATCCCGGCGCGAATCC
>JANPHJ010000281.1:0-3096 GCA_031424395.1 Chthoniobacter sp. | reverse complement strand
TTCGTAGCGGAGCACGCCGGGGAGCGGCGCGAGCTTTTGCACGTCGGAGAAAAGTCCCGTCTCGCTGAGCAGGCGCGGGAACTCGGGCGGCGGTCTCGACGGCACGGGCGCGCGCTCGATGCGATGAATGCCGCCGCTCACGCCCGCGCCATAAACCGGGCTGCCGTAATCCGCGATGAGCAGCTCGCCCGCGGCGTCAGCGCTGACGTGCGTGATGGCGAAGGGCGTATCGAGCAGCTCGCGCGTCCATTCGAGCTTGGCACCGTCGTGTTTCGCGGCCC
Source organism: Chthoniobacter sp. (assembly GCA_031424395.1). GTDB lineage: Bacteria > Verrucomicrobiota > Verrucomicrobiia > Chthoniobacterales > Chthoniobacteraceae > Chthoniobacter. Next base: position 2,815 of record JANPHJ010000281.1, on the reverse strand, counting down.
AGATGCGGCCCGTGCCGAAGTCGCCGAAGACATACGCGCCGGTCAGCTCTGGAAAATTTCTCCCGCGATAGACCACGCCGCCACTCAGCGAGCGGAACTCGGCGTGGGAAAACTCGAGCGTCGGAAACGTGAACGGATGCGGCCCGCTCGCGCGGTCTTGCGCGAAGGGATGCCCGCCCTCGAAGACGCTCCAGCCGTAGTTCGCGCCGCGCTGGACGAGCCGCGCGTATTCCCACAAGTCCTGTCCATTTTCCGCCGACCAAAGCTGCCCGCTCGCGGCGTCGAAGGTGAGCCGCCACGGATTGCGCAGCCCGTAAGCCCACGTCTCCGGCGCGAAGCGCGCATCGCCGACGAACGGATTATCGCGCGGCACGGCGTAGAGCTTTCCATCGGCGGGATGATCCACGTCGAGGCGCAGGATTTTTGCGCGCAGTGAGCGCGGGTCCTGGCCCACGCGATCCATGTCGCTGTCGGAAGTGCCGTCGCCGCTGGTGACGAAAAGAGTGCCGTCCGCGCCGAAGGCGAGCGCCGCGCCATTGTGGCCGTCGCTAGGCCACTCAATGATCGTCGCGCGCGTCGCGGGGTCCGTCCGTCCATCGCGCACAATGTAGCGAACAACGCGCGAGCAGCGGGGCGGGGCGGGGCGCGGTCCATTCACGCCGAGGAAGACGAATCCATTTTCCGTAAAGCGCGGATGAAACGCGATGCTGTAAGCGAGGTCGTCGAGTTCCAGCAAACTCTCCGCGTCGCTGCCGTCGCCGCCAGCCTTCCAGCGCCGCACCTTCATCGCGCTCTCCCAGCCGGCTTCCTGCTCGATGTCCCACATCCATTCGCCGCCCGGCGCAGGCGCGATCGCGACGACGGACTTCGCCGCGAGCTTCGGCCACGCGGGCCGCGCGATGTATTTCGGCAGTCCGTCGGGCGAACCGGTGAGCCGCGTATTTTCCCAACGTGCACGCGGCAGCGGCTCCGGGCCGATGAATCGCAGCGGCGCGTATTCGCCGGTGCGATGAAAGCTCGGTAGCGTCAGCGGCGCGGTGGCCGAAAGCTCCTGCGCTGGCTCCGCGCCGTTCACGCGCGTGAGATTCACGCGCCACGTTTCGCCCGGCGCGGGGCGTCCGCCGGTGGGGTTGAAATCCGACCACGGGATACGCCCCTCGACCGACCAGCCCGCGTCGCGGTCGCCGTGTTCATTGAGCGTCCCGCGCACCACGACCTTCGCCTCAACGTGAAATTCGCCGCGATGGAGCTGCCCCGGATCGCGCCAGCTTTCCGCATTTGGAAAGAACGCATCGAGCACCGCGCCCGCCGGATTCACCTCGAACTCGAAATAGCCCGCGTGCTTTTCCGACGGCCGAAAGAATAGCTCGAAGACATCGTTTTCCCACATCGGCCCGTCGTGCTCGCGCACATCCGCGGAGACATCGGCGTCGTCCATCTCTGCATAAAAGTAGAGCCACTCGCGATCCCAGAGCAGCCGCGCGACGGTGCGCGCCTTCGCCGCTGGCGCGCCCGCGGCCCACGGCTGTCCGAAGTTTTCCGCGCGCGCGGCGCGCTGCCAAACCGCGTCGTCGCCGCGCCCATCGAGCACCGGCGGAGTCTCGGCCCAGCGGCATTCGAGCGGCTCTGCCGAGACGGCGGAGACGGCAAGGGCGAGCCACAAGGCGGCAGCGTGCATTGTCATTTGCGGGGCGTGTCGGCTTCCACGACTTCGCGCGGGAGCAGCAGCTCTTCGCCGTTGCGCGCGAGGTAGGGAGGAACGGTCATGAGAAGGCGCTGGCCGAGGCAGTGCTCGAACTTCCAAAGCGCGCTGTCCGTGCCGGGCGGGACTTCGATTTTGAAATAGCCGTCGCCGTCCATCTTCGCGAAATCGAGCAGCTCGCGACCGTCGGGGGCGCGGACTTTGCCCGAGATGCGCGGTGCCCAATTCGCCACGCGCGCGGCCCAGCCGGCGACGATCTTCGTGCCGCGCGGGACGTAAAAGTAGAGCGTCCACGCGCCGCGGAAATGGCTCGCGACATCCGGCGTGTCGATGCCGCTCTCGGCGGTCACCGGCATCGCCGCGGGCCACGCGATGTGCGTGTGATCGCCGCCGTCGTAAGTCTCGATGCGGTGCAGTCCGGCGTGCGGCGTGGGCAGCGTCAGCGTGCGCTCTGCGCGGTCCGGCTGGTAGTCCTCGCGCACGGCGACGGGCGCGAGCGAGACCTCCAGCGGGGAGAAAAGTTCGAGCTTCGGCGCGCGATTCGCCCAGACTTTCTTGACGACGACTTTCAGCTCGAGCGCGCCCGGCTTTTCCATCCAGACGAAGTAGCGCTGCCGATCCTGCGCCTCGCCGGGGAAATTCCCCGGCGGCACTTTGGGCAAGCCGAGCCGCGAGGCCGCCGGCACAAGATCTTTGCTGAATTCCACGCCTGCGAACCCCGGCTCGACGGGTTGATTTTTCGCGATTCCTTCCGCGAGGATTTTCGCGATTTCCTCCGCCGCGAAAGGCGTCTCGTTCTTCAGCGGATGATCGGGTGTGAGCGCCGCTTTTTGGCTGAGCAGCCGCGCCCACAGGCCGTAGCTGTGGACCATCATCGTCTTGCGGATGCGGTAGTCGTGGCGAGCCATGTCTTCCACGCGGCCCGCGCCGTTTTGGAGCGCGTAATAAAGCTCGGCGTGGCGCGTGTAGAGTGTGAGGTCGTCGATGCGGCGGAGCACCCGTGCATCCGAAGTTGCGGCGCGCGCGGCGGCGAGATGGCGATACATGCGCCCTACAATGTCCGCGGGCGAGCGGTGCTGCGTGTCCTCGGTGATGAGCGCGTAGAATTCACCC
>JANPHJ010000280.1:0-4190 GCA_031424395.1 Chthoniobacter sp. | reverse complement strand
GAAGGCGTGCGAGAAAAGTACCTGCCCTTTTTCATGCGGCCCGAGATTGATCTGCGACACGGATTTTTCCTTGCCGTCGGCTTTGAAATAAACGCGCAAATCGTGGTACGGCGCGTCGCCAAAATTGCGCAGGTTCGCGCGGACTTGAATCTTCTGCCCGACGCCGACCATGAGCCGCGAAAACTCCAGCGACTCGACGGCGACGTTGTCTTTCACCTCGCTGCCCGTGTCGAAAAAAGTGATCTCCGGCGCGATCGGCAGCGCCTTCAGCCGCGCGATCGTCTGGCCGACTTGCGCGTCTTCCGTCGCCTCGAAACTGATGCGCTGAAAATCCGTCATCACTACGAGATTGCGGCTCGACTCACGCATCTGGCCGAAGACGCCCGCCGCGTAATCCAGCGCCGCCGGCAGCGTTGCCGCACCAAAGCCCGCGTCCGTCTTTTGCAGCGCCTGGCTGAGCCGCGCGAGGTCGTAAGTCGGCTCGTCGAGAAGCGGCGCCCCGCCTTCGCCCATGAGCACGACCTGCGCATCGGAGCCGAGCTTGAGTTCGTTCACGATCCGCGCCGACTCGTCGCGGGCGATAGAAAAATTCGTCGCGCCCGCCCGTCCGCCTTCCATCGAGTAGCTGTTGTCGAGGAGCACGACGGTCGAGGTCTTAGCCTCGCCCATCAGCTTTTGTGCGCCCTTCCAAACCGGCCGCGCCATACACAGGGCGAGGATCGCCGGGATCGCCGCACGAATGATGAGCAGGATGATCTGCTCGATGCGGACGCGCCGCTGGTTCGTGCGGATGACTGCCTCCAGCAGATGCATCGCGCCCCATTTCACGACTTGGAAACGGCTCTTGTGAAAGAGGTGGATGATAATCGGGATCGCCAGCGCGGCGACACCGGCGAGGAGGGCGGCGTTGATGAAATTCACGCGACCACCTCCATGAACGTTTTTGTTTTAACGCCGAGACGCAGAGGCGCAGAGGACGCAGAGGAAGATCGTGGCAGTCCGAAATCTCTGCGTCCTCTGCGTCTCTGCCTCTCTGCGTTTAAGAAAAAAAACTGCGCTGTCATCCACGAGCCCTCCGTCGGCTGACGTAAGCCGCCAGCGCTTCGGCATACGGCTGGTCGGTAGTGAAAGGGACGAGGTCGATCTTGTGGCGGCGGCAGCCTTTCACGAGTTCGGCGCGGAATTTTTCGAGGTTCGAGAGATAGGCTTCGCGCAGGAGCGCGGGGTCGAGCAGATGCTTGACGCCGGCGGTTTCGAGCGAGTCGAACTGCGTCCAGCCTTTGAAGGGAAACTCCAGTTCGTCGCGGTCCCAGATTTGAAAAATAAGAATCTCATGATGCGCGTGGCGGAAGTGCGCGAGCGCCTTGAGCAGCGACGGCACATTGCCAAAACAATCGGAAATGATGATGAGCAGGCCGCGCCGGTGGAGCTTTGGCACGAGGTCGTGGAAGACGTCGCCGAGTTCCGTTTCGCCGCCGGGTTCGCTGCGCTGGAGTTCGTCGATGAGCACGCGCAGATGCGAGACGCGCGCGCGCGGCGGGATGTATTTTCGGATCTTTGTGTCGAAGGTCACCATGCCCACGCTGTCCTGCTGGCCGATCATCAGGTAGGCGAGGCACGCCGCGAGGCGCTTGGCGTAGTCATACTTCGAGACGCCGTTGCGCCCGTAGTTCATCGAGCCGCTGAGATCGAGCAGGAGCGTGGCGCGGAGGTTCGTCTCCTCCTCGTATTCGCGGATGTAAAAGCGGTCGCTGCGGCCAAAGGCGCGCCAGTCAATGTGGCGGATTTCATCGCCCGGCACGTACTGCCGGTGCTGCTTGAACTCGACGCTGAAACCCTTGTGCGGCGACCGGTGCATGCCCGAACAAAACCCTTCGACAACCTGTTTGGCGACAACCTGGAGGTTGCTGATCTTTTGGAGATCGGCGGGGGTGAGAAAGTCGCTGACGTGAGCCATTACGGGTGAAAATCCGAAACTCGAAATCCTAAATCCGAAACAAATTCAAACCGACGGAAAGCGCGAAACGGAGAAAACCCACGCCGCGTGGTTTGGATATTTCTCACCTTTCGGATTTGCTTCGGATTCCGTGCTTCGGATTTCGGATTTTGTTTTTAGAGCGCTCGCTTTGCCTCTCCGCGCGGCACCGCCTTGATGATCCTGGCGATGATGTCGTCCACTTTGATCCCTTCCGCCTCGGCGTTAAAGGTTGGGACTACACGGTGGCGGAGCACGGGTAGGGCGAGCGCGGCGATGTCGTCGTCAGTGACGTGAAAGCGGCCGCGCAAGACGGCGCGGACTTTTGCGGTGAGGACGAGGTTCTGGCAGGCGCGCGGACCGGCTCCCCATTCGATGAGGTCTTTGACCCAGGCCGGCGCATCGGGGTTTGCAGGGCGCGTGTAGCGGACGAGATCAAGCACGAAGTCCATGACGTGATCCGGCACGGGCACTTTACGGACGACTTTTTGGAGTTGCTGAATCTGTGCACCGTTGATGACGGGTTGGAGGTCGGCGGTGAAAGTGCCAGTCGTCCGGGCGATGATCTGCCGCTCGTGCTCGCGTTCGGGGTAATCGACTTTCACCAAAAAGATGAAGCGGTCTTTCTGCGCCTCGGGAAGCGGATAGGTGCCTTCCTGCTCGATGGGATTTTGCGTCGCGAGGACGAAGAATGGCTCCTCCAGTTTAAGCGTGTGCCCGCCCACCGTGACGCTGTGTTCCTGCATCGCTTCAAGCAGCGCGGCCTGCGTTTTCGGCGGGGTGCGGTTAATTTCGTCGGCGAGGAGCATCTGCGTGAAGATGGGGCCCTTTTGAAAAACGAAGCGGCGATGGCCCGTGGTGGGATCTTCCTGGATGATGTCCGTGCCGGTGATGTCCGCGGGCATCAGGTCGGGTGTGAACTGGATGCGGCGAAACGACAAATCCATCGTGCGCGAGAGCGAGCGGATCATCGCGGTTTTGGCGAGGCCGGGCACGCCTTCGAGCAGGCAGTGACCGCCAGCGAGCACAGCGATGACGAGTTGCTCGATCACCTCCTGCTGCCCGACGATGAACTTGCCCATCTCGTCGGTGATTTTTTTGAAGGCATCGACGAGCAGCGCGGCAGCGGCCTGGTCGTCTATGGGATCGGCAGCGATGGATTCGGGGAAGGCGGTTGCTTGGGTGGACATGATTGGGAAAAGCCGGGGATGGTGAAAAAGAAAACGCCGTTCGGCAAGCAGGCTGCGAACGGCGTCGGGAGATTGGTGGGCCTAGGCGGGCATCACGGCATGAATTCGAGCGGCATGGAATCCAGCACGGCGTCCATATTGATCGCCGGGGCCGGGCTCGCGCCGCTAGGCAGCGTCAGCGAGTTGAAAAGCCTCCGCAGCGCCTGATCTTCGGCCAGTTCGCGGAACTGCATGATCTGCTTCACAAAGTCCGGCTCCGCCCCCACGACGCTGGCTTGCAGGCCCGCCTGGCCCGGCGCCGACGCCATTTTCGCCTGCGGCACATGCAACCGCGGCAGCCATGAATCAAGATGGGCGAAGGCCAGCGCCACACACGCCGCCGCCGCGAGCACCGCTGCGGAGTTGCGGAGAAAAATATTCGGCCCGCGCACACTCATCAGCGCGCGCCGCTGCTCCGCGGTCAGCACCGCAGGCTCCATGATTTGCTCCCGATCAAAACCGGCATCGAGCATCATCGCCATGTCGATCAGGGCATACACGTCCTCGCGCGCCTCCTCGGAGCCGGCGAGCACCGTCTCCACATAAATGCGCTCCTCGGGCCCGAGTTCATTGAGCGCGTAATCGGTGAGATCCTGCTCGGAAACTTTCGCTGTCATAATCAGGCCACGCCTTTCTTGAGGTAGATGATCTTTTCGTCCTTGTCGTCGCGCTCCATCATTCCGCGCAGATTGCGCATCGCGGCATTGAGGAGAAAACCCACATTCCCCACGCTCAGCCCCGTGATTTCCGAAATCTCCTGATAGGAATGATGCCCGTGAAAGCGCAGCCGCACGACCTCGTGCTGATTCTTCGGCAGGCGCTTCACCAGTTCGGTCACCCGCTCGGTGCGCTCCTTGCGCTCCAGCTCCGCGGCGGGTGTCAGGTTCTCGCAGCGCTTCTGCTCAAACTCCTGAGCCTCGACGTAAATGTAACGTTCCTCCTTCTTCAGCGACTTCAGCGCGCAGTTCCGGCAGACCGTGAAAAGC
>JANPHJ010000279.1:0-12852 GCA_031424395.1 Chthoniobacter sp. | reverse complement strand
CGCGTGGGATCGAGCACTTTGGCCAGACCCCAGTCCATGACCAGCACCACGCCGTAGTCGCCGATCATGATGTTCTCAGTCTTGAGGTCGCGATGAATCACTCCCATACTGTGCGCAAAGGCGATGCCGTCGCAGACCTTTTGGAAAACGGTGAGCAGATGGCCGAGCGGGTACTTTTTGATCGTCGCGTCCTGCCCCTCCTCGATGAGGTCGAGCACTTTCTTCAGCGTGATCCCGCGCACGAATTTCATCGTGTAGAAAACCTGCGCCTTCTCATCCACGCCCAGCTCGTGGACGGGCACGATGTTCGGGTGCTCGAGCTGCCCGGTGATCTTCGCCTCGGAGACAAAGCGCAGCACGTCGGCGGGGGCGGGATTGTCGAGCATGACCTTCATCGCCACGGTGCGGTCGATGGCCGGCTCCTTCGTGCTGAGGATCGCACCCATGCCGCCCTGCGCGACCACTTTGCCCGCCTCGTACTTGCTGCCGAGCAGCAGTTCCGGCGGCAGCACGCGGAGCAAAGCCGCGCGCTTTTCCGCGACCGAACGCACCGCCGCGGGCGCGACCGCCTCGTGCCGCAGGACCAGCGTGACCGGCCCGAGCGTGATGGTCTGGCCGGAGCGGAGCACCGTGGCGCGCGTGACCGGCTGGCCGTCGAGCAGCGTGCCGTTCGAGCTGCCGAGGTCCTCGATCACGCCGTCGCTCTCCCGCACCGTGAGCCGCGCGTGCTTGCGCGAAAGCAGCGGCGTCTCAAGCCGGATGTCCGCCTCCGCGCCGCGCCCGATGACGTATTCGCCGGGCAGCATCGCGCGCACCTCCGCCGGGGCGCCGTCGTGGGTGACATGGAGTGCTATTTTCGGAATGTTCATGGATTTTTTTCCCGAATGGATGGGCAGCGCAGTCTGCGTCGCATGCCCTACTGCGCTTCGCCGCGCAGCCACTCGGTGAGCATTTCGATCTGACGGCGGCTGAGCTCCTCCTTCGCGCCAAAGGCCTGCATGCGGTCGTTGCGGCGGCCGTAGAATTTTTTGTCCCCGGGATTGTGAATGATGCCGGCGGTCCACTCGCGCGAGCCCCAGCCGGTGAGATCCGCGCCCTTTCCGCCGCCCTCGCCGCGGAAGGCGTGGCAGTCGGCGCAGTTCAGCCCGGACTCCCCGAAATCCTTGCGGCCTTGCTCGATCGCGGCGGCGTCGCGGGCGTCCGCTGCGCGCTGCGAGGGGAGCGTGGCCTCGGCGCTTACGGCGAGGAGCACGCGGTCGAGCATGAGCTTCTGCTCGGCGGTGTATTTCGGAATTTCATCGAGGATGAAATCGACCATCCCGCTCCGGCTGCGGCCCTCAGTCGGATGCACGAACGCGGTGGCGCCCCACACGCGGTCGGTGGCGATCTGCCGCGGGTCCATGAACATGCGCAGCCACTCGCGGCTGCCCCAGCCTTTCAGCTCAGCGGCGGTCTGCTGGTCGCCGAGCGGTGCGCCGCGTCCGTCGCGCCCGTCGTAGCTGTGGCAGCTCGCGCATTTGGCGGCGAAGAGCTTGGGCGCCTGGGTGAGTGCATCGTCGCTGAGCAGCGCGAGCGCGCCCACGGGCGGCACGCCGTGCATGGTCGCGAGTTCCTTCACCCGTGCGGCTTCGCGGTGGCCCTGCGCCACCGCGGCGATGAAGTGCGGGTCGTGCGCATCCTTCCAAAAAGCCAGCGCCGTGAGCGCCGCGAAGCCGGCGAGGCCCAGCCAGAGCGCGCCGAGATTCAGCGCGTGTCCGCCTTTCAACCGCGCAATCAGCGGCAGCAGGAGAAGGAACGCGGCGATGACTCCGGGGATGATGACGACGCACCACAGCAGGCCGCCGCCGGGCAGGTGCTGCTGGAACCAGTCCTGGAATTTCAGGAGCTGGAAAAGCCCCATGAAATACCAGTCGGGTCGCGCCGCGGCGTAGCTCTCGGCGGGGTTCGCGGGGCCGGTCAGCTCCGCGCCGTGCCGCCACCACACGAGCGCGAGCACCGCGCCGGCCACGGCGAAGCACACGACCGCGTCGATGAGCACCTGGTCGGGCCAGAACTTCGCGTCGGGCCCGCGATGCGGCTGCTTCGCGGTGATGCCGTGCCGGCGGAAAAGCGCGATGTGCAGGGCGATGAGTGCGACGAGCAGCGCCGGGAGCACGCCGGCGTGCAGGGCGAAAAACCGCGTGAGCGTGTAATGCCCGTAGTCGGCCCCGCCGATGACGAGCTTTTGCAAACCCGGCCCGATCCACGGCACGCTCGCGAGCAGGTTGGTCGCGACCTTCGAGGCCCAGTAACCCTTTTGATCCCACGGCAGGAGATACCCCGTAAGCGACAAGGCGAGCGTGAGCCCGAGCAGGCCGAGGCCGAACCAGAAGTTCACCTCGCGCGGCGCACGGTACGCGCCGTCGATGACGACCTGCATGAGGTGCAGCACGAGCAGCGGCACCATGAGCTGCGCGGTCCAATGATGGATGCCGCGCAGCACCCAGCCGCCCGGCACCTGCGTCTCGAGATGGAAGACGGATTCCCACGCCGTCTGCGCGCTCGCGCTGTAGCCGAACCACAGCGCCAGGCCCGTGATGAATTGCACCACGATGGCGAAGGTGAGCGTGCTGCCCCACGCGTAGCGCCAGCGCGCGCCGCCGGGGATGTGCTCGTAGAGCGCCTCGCGCGCGAGCTGGCGATGGCCCGTGCGATGATCCAGCCAGTCGAGCAGCGCCTTCATCACGCCATCGAAACTTTCTCCGCGATGCCGGTCTTGAAGTTCTCGAAATACACCCACACCTCGCCGCCCTCGCGGATCTCCACGCGCAAGGTATCGAGCCCGCGCCGGCTCGGACTTTGGCCGCGCACTTCGCCCGTCGTCGCGAAATCGCTGTTGTGGCACGGACAGAAAAACGCCTCGCGCTCCTTGCGAAACTCGACCGCGCAGCCGAGGTGCGGGCACGAGGCGTTGAAGGCCACGACTTCCTGCGCGCCGGTGCGCCGGAGAAAGACCGCGCCGATCGCGTTGGCCGGAAATTTCGTCCAGGCGTCGCGCCGCTCGGTGACGACCTGGAAGAAGCGCGGCGGCCCGTTGAGCGGCAGCGCATCGAGCAGCGTGATTTTCACCGGCAGCGGCACGCCCCTGGATTTGAGCGGGCGCGCGAGCACTACCACCGCCGCGCCAATCGGTGCCGCCACCGCACAAGCGCCGAGCGCGACGCACGCGGCGGCTTTGAGGAATTCGCGGCGCGGCGCGGCGTCAGCCGGCGGCGGGTTTTCGGAGGAAGACATGCGCCGCAGGCTAAGCGGCCCGCTTTCGCCAACGCGAGGACGAATGACGGGCGCGCATCCGCTCGCCAAGCGCGCGCGGAGTCTTCTAGCCTCCGCGCATGGCCTACTCGTCATTCACCGAATTCCTCGCCGCGCTTGAACGCGCGGGCGAGCTGCGGCGCATCACCGAGCCGGTGGCGACGGAGCTGGAGATCACCGAGTTCGCCGACCGCGAAATGAAATCGCCCGGTGGCGGAAAAGCGCTGCTTTTTGAAAAGCCCACGGTCAACGGCGCGGTGTCCCCTTTCCCGCTCGCGGTCAATACCATGGGCTCCCGCAAGCGCATGGCGATGGCCCTCGGCATTGGCGACGTGAGCGAGCTGGCGGCGCAGATGCAGCTCATCCTCAAAGCCAAGCCGCCCACGAATCTCCGCTCCGCGTGGACGCTCGCCATGCAAGGCCTCGACTTGCTCCACGCGAAGCCGAAGCATGTGCGAAGCGGGCCGTGCCAGCAGGTCGTTCATCGGTTCGAGGAAAACGTCCAACGTCCAACTTCCAACGCTCAACGCTCGACGGGGCTGCCCTCGTTGCTCGACCTCCCCATCCTCCAATGCTGGCCGCACGACGGCGGGCGCTTCATCACCTTCCCCTGCGTCCACACGCGCGACCCGGACACCGGCGAGCGCAACCTCGGGATGTATCGCATGCAGGTCTTTGACGAGCGCAGCACGGGCCTGCACTGGCAGGTCCACAAAGTCGGCGCGCGGCATGGGAAGCGGTATTACGAAAGGGGCGAGCGCATGCCCGTGGCGGTCACGCTCGGCGGCGACCCCGCCTACATTTTCGCCGCCACCGCGCCGCTGCCGGACGGGCTGGACGAGATTCTCTTCGCCGGTTTCATCCGCAAAAAATCCGTCGAGCTGGTCAAGTGCGTGACCAGTGACCTCGAAGTCCCCGCCGACGTGGACGTAGTGCTCGAAGGCTACGTCCAGCCCGGCGAGCTGCGGCCCGAGGGCCCCTTCGGCGACCACACCGGCTTCTACACGCCGGTCGATGACTACCCCGTCTTTCACCTCACCGCGATCACCCACCGGAAGGACGCCGTGTATCCCTGCACCGTCGTCGGCCTCCCGCCGATGGAGGACTTCTACATGGGCACGGCGAGCGTCGCGATTTTCCTCCCGGTCTTCCAAATGAACTTCCCCGAGATCGTGGACCTCGCGCTCCCCGCCGAGGGTGTTTTTCACAACCTCGTCTTCGTCAGCATCCGCAAACAGTACCCGTGGCAGGCCTACAAAATCATGCACGGCCTGTGGGGCATGGGGCAGATGATGTTCTCGAAATACATCGTCGTCGTGGACGCCGACTGCGACGTGCACAACACCAGCGAAGTCCTCTTCCGCCTCTGCGCCAACACCGACCCGCAGCGCGATTCCACCTTCGTCAAAAGCCCCTGCGACGCCCTCGACCACGCGCCCACCGTGCCCTGCATCGGCTCGCACATGGGCTTCGACGCCACGCGCAAACTCCCCGGCGAAGGCCACACCCGCGGCTGGCCCGAGCTGGTGAAAATGCCGCAGGAGATCAAAGCGCGCGTCGATGCGCTACGGGCGGGATAGGGCGGGCGCTGTGCGCTACGGGCGCGTGACTTCGAGGCGGAGAAATTTCTTCGTGTCGGGCGCGATGAGCACTTTCGCTTTCACCGTCTGGACGGCGCCGTCGTCGAGGAGGAGATCCTCGGTCATGCCGGTCGTGCTCCAGCCGCTGAGCGGCGTGGACCAGACGGCGCGCAGCGTGATATCGGTCGCGCCTTTCGCGCGCGTATAGGTCAACGTCAGGTAGCCGCCCTCGATCACCCCGGACGGGTTGCCAGCCGCGTTGAAAGCGGTCGGGCTCAGGCCGAGCGCATACTCCATCAGGTTCATCAGCCCGTCCTTTTCCACGTCCACGAAATCGCCGGAAATGGCCGCGTTGCCCGCGTTCGCGCCGAACTGGAGATTGCGCCAGACGACGATGGGCGCGAACGGCGTCCACGACAGATTCACCGCCGTCGCGGTCTGCTGAATGGCAAAGGTGCCGTAGGTCGAGGCGGCGTGGCTGGCCGGGTCGTTCGCCACGGTCCCGGTGGCGAAAGTTCCGGTCACGCCCGTGCCGGTGAGCACCGTCCAGCTCCGCGCGGTACGCCAGAAAGCGTTCGTGAAATCCACGGTACTGCCCGCGGAATTAACGAGCACGTCGATGACTGCGCCGCCCGTCACGGTCACCGCGGCGGCGGTGATTTTATCGAAGCTCGTGCCCGCGCCCGCGACGGTGTTGCCCGCGAGCTCCCATTTCAGGCGGCCCGTCGCGCCGTAGCCGAGCGTGCCGGTGAAAGTCTGCACGCCAGTCGCGACGCCGGGCGCGTGATTGCCGTTCACCATCGTCGCTGCGGCGATGCTGCCGGTGCCCGCGAGCGTCGCGCCGTTCGCGACCGTGACCGTGCCGCCGGTCGCGATGCTGCCGTTCACCACGAGCGTGCCCACGTTGATCGCCGTCGCGCCGGTGAAGGTATTTGCGCCGCTCACCGTCCAGGTGCCCGCACCGTCCTTCACGAGGCCGACCGTGTTCGCACCGGTGCCGTTCGCGAGCACGCCGCTGAAGGTGCCGTTGCCCGCGCCGTCGAGCGCGAGGTTGCGGCCCGTGGTGTTGGGCGTGCAGGTGCCGCTCAGCGTGAGCGTGCCTGCGCTCACGACGAACCGCGAATTTCCGCCACCCGAGGTGAACGTGAAATTCCCCGCGATGCTGTTGTTGCCCGCCTCGTTAAAGATCGTCCCCGCATTGTTCACGGTGGTGAAACTGAGCGTCGCCGGCAGCACGATGTTTCCGCCGCTGCCGTCGAGCCGCAGGTTCGAGTTGCCGGCGGTGCCGTTGATGACCGAGATCATTTTCACGCCCGTGCCGAGCGCCGCCGCATTCGTGATGCGCAGCCCGCCGGAGTTTGCCGTCACCGCGCCGGTGAAAGTGTTCGCGCCCGTGAGCGTGACGATGCTCGTGAGGCCGCCGTTAATCGTGACCGCGCCGGTACCGCCGATGACATTCGGCACAACGAGCGCGGTGTCGGTGCGCCGGAAATTCAGCGTCGCGTTGGTCACCACCGCGCCCGCGCCGAGCGTGCCGGTCGCGCCGCTGTTGCCGATGGCGAGCGTGCCCGCGCTGATCGTCGTGGTGCCCGCGTAGGTGTTCGCGGCCGTGAGCGTGAGCGTGCTCGCGCCGCTTTTCACCAGCCCGCCCGCGCCGCTGATGACGCCGTCGAAAGCAAACACCGCCGTGCCTGCGCCCGTGAAAGTCGTGTCGCTCACGAGCGTGAGCGGCTGCGCGACCGCGTAGGTGAAGCCGGTGCCGTTGGTTGCATCGAGCGTGACCAGCGGGCTCGCGCCGGTGAGTTGCAGCGCATTGCCGGTGAGCGCGGCGAGGGCTGCCCCGCTCGCGGGGCCGGTACCGGCGAGACGCAGGCTGTTCAGCGGGAAAGAGCCGGCGAGGTCGTTGTTCGCGGTCACAGTGCCGGCGGCGACCGTTTGAGCCGCGAAGAATTCCACGGCACTCGTCGCGCCCGGCACGGCGATCACCGACGACTGCCAGTTCGCATTTTGCGACCACGCCAGCGCCGCGCCGGTCACCGCGTTCGACCAGATGTACGGGCCAGGGCGCAGGGAGAAGTTGTCGAACTGCGCGAGCGCGGTGTTTTGGTTCGCGGTCGTCCCGCTCGCCACCGCGAAGCCGAATTGCAGCGGCGCGGCGAGGCTCGCGAAAGTCGTCATCGCCCCGAGTTGCGTCCACGCCACGCCGTCGGCGGAGACGTAGCCGGAAATCGTGTTGCCAGTTCGCACCGCGCGCACCCAGCGCGGGAAGGCGAGGCCGGCGAGGGTAGCCTGCGTCGCGTTGCCGCCCACTGTGGTGCGCGCGATGAAATGGCCCGTCGCATCCGGCGTGAGGCCGATGAAAGCGTGGCGCGCATTGGCCGCCGTGCCTTCGCGAATCATAAGCCCGGCCAGCGCGGACGGGTTCGAGTTTGTGAGCGCGCCGAGCCGTGCGCGCACGTCCCAGTTTCCGGTGAGCGTCTGGGCGGTGAACTGCAACGAGTCGCTCGCGCCCGCCGTCGGGATGACGCCGCTGCCGCTGACAAAGTACGGCCCGCTCACCGCGCCCGGCGCCGTGTTCACCACGTCCGGCCCCGCGTCAAAGTCGCCGCGAATCTGCGCCTCATTCAGCGCGTAGTCGTAGATGCGGAACTCGTTGAAGTTTGCATCAAGGTTGTTGTCCGGACTCCACATCGAGCGGCCGAGCCAGTTGTTCACGTCGTTGATCGTGGTCAGCCCTTGGGCGTCGGCCAGCGTGTGCATGAGGTGGCCGTTGCGGTACCAGCGCCAGTTTTTATCCGCGTCATCGTAAGTCATCACGACGTGGATTTGCGTGCCGTTCAGCGCGGTGCCGCTGGTGTCGCTCGACACGTCGGCCGTACCCGCCGGGTAGTAGCGCGCGAGGCGCTGGTCGCTGGTGGTGCCGTTGCTGGCGGTGAGGAAAAGGTGGTGCGTGTCATCGCCATTGAAGGTGCCGCCGGGGATCAGGACTTCGCCCGTGCTCGCGGTGCCGAAGCTGAAAATGCGCGCCCAGTTTTGCGTCGTGTTCACGGTCAGCCACGCCTCGTAGCTCGCGCTCGGGTAGCGCGTGCCGCCGCCAAAGGTGCCGGTGATGACGCCGTTCGGCAGATCGACGTACGCCTGCGTCGCCGCCGCTCCGCCCGGCAGATGCAGCTTCGTGCCCGTGGCGTCGAGAACCGCGCCCGCGCCCCGCACTGCCGCATGCGCGGTGCCGATGCTGTCGTTCACGCTCGCGCCATTCGCCACGGCTGCGTTGGCGGTGCCGGCAAAGCTGTAGCGATGCTTCGGCGCAGCCGCGAGCCTGTCGCTCGCCACCCCCGCCGCGCCCGGCGAACCGACCGCGCCGATGTCCTGCGAAGTCCACCCCTCGGCGAGCGGCGTGCTCGGCGTAAATGGGTCGAGCCGGTGCGCGGGGATGGGCCGCTCCAGCGCGCCATTTGGATACTCCACGCCCACGGAAAGGTAGTCGCCGCCCACGCCTTCCTTGAAGAGCGCCTCGATGTAATAACGCTGCCCCGCCGCGAGCGTGATGGCCGCGGATTTCTGATTCGCCTGCGCCGTCCAGACTTGGAAGCCCGTGGCCCCGCTCGCGTAGGCGACCCGCTGCTTGCGCTCCGGCGTCGCGTCTGTGCTGAGCCAGAGGTCCGAGGCGTCGTCGCTCGCGATGTAGAAAAAATACGCGCCTGCCACCGGCGCGGTGAAGACCCCGCGCCAGCGCTCGCCGAAGTTGTTTTTGTCGGGGCTGCTCTGCGGCGTCTCAAAGAACGTGGTGACGATGTCCGAGCCGCTGGGCGCGAACGGGAAGGCCTGGGCGTTGAGCAAATCCGCGACGCTGTTGTTCGCGTTCAGCCCGTCGAACCACTCGCGCAAAATGCCACCGCCCGTGCCCGGCTGCGCGACGATGCGCACCGTCGCCGCGGTCGGGGCGACGAGCGTGTAGCCCGCACCCGCCGTGAGCGTGAGGCTGACGGTTTCATCCGGCTCCGGCACACCGTCGGCAATCGGCGCGATGGTGAGGGCCGCCGTGGACTGCCCGGCGGGAATCGTGAGCGGCGAGGCGAGCGTCGGATAGTCCGCGCCGTTCGTCGCATTGCCGCCGATGGAAAAGTTCACGCTCAACGCCGCCGTGGTGTCGCCCGTCCGCGTGACGGTGAAAGTGCCGGTGTCGCCGCCCGTTTCCGCCGCCGTCCCGTCGGTCGCGGCGATGCTGACCTGCGCGGCCTCGTTGTCGTGGATGACGACGGTATCGCTGACCGGCGTGCCGAGCGTGTAGGTGAGCGACGGCGCGAGCTGCAGCACCACGGTTTCATCCGCTTCCGGCAGCGCGTCATCGACCGGCGTGATCGTGACCGTCGTGCTCGCCGCCCCGGCTGGGATCGTCGCGCTGACGCCCGTCGCCGCGAAATCCGCGCCGTACGCAGCCGTGCCCGTGACATCGAAAAACACCGGCAGCGCCGCCGTCGTGTCGCCCGTGCGCGTGATGGTGAAAATGCCGGGCGCCGGCCCCGTCTCGCTCGCGCTGGCCGCGGTCGCGGCGACGCCCATCGTATTCACCGGCACCGGCGGAATGACCGCCGTGAGCGGATCGAGATACGTCGTTTCAATCGGCCGATGCTGCGCCCCGCCGGGGAAGTCCACGCCGACCGCGAGGTTGTCGCCGCCGCCGCCTTCCTTTTGCAGCGCCTCGAGGTAGTAGCGTTGGCCGGCGGTCAGCGTTTTCGCCGCCGAGGTCTGGCTGGCAAAGGTCGTCCACGCCCGCGCGCCGGTCGAGCCGGGCACGGACGCGATGAGCACTTTGTTCGCCGCCTGGTCAGTGGGGCTCAGCCACAGCTCCGAGTTGTCGTCGCTGGCGATGTAGAAAGTGTAGGCACCCGTGACCGGCGGCTTGAACCAGCCGCGCGCGCGCTGCCCGTAGTTGTCGCCCGCGCTGGTCACGCCTTCAAAGAACCCTTCCAGCGTGGTCACATAAGTCGGCGAATTCGGATACGCCGCATTGCTCGTCAGATTCGCGACGGCATTGCCGGTGATCCCGTCCCAGTGCTCCAGCGTCACGCCGCCGGCCGCCGCGGGAGAGGTGGCGGTGAAGCTGATATTCACGGCGCTCGGCCCGATCACGACCGGATTGGCAAACTGCGCTGCGAGCGTCCACCCGCTGTGCTGCGCGCTGATGGTGTAGCTGCCCGCCGCGAGCGCGCCGAGCGTGTAGCGCCCGTCGGAGTCGGTGTAGGTGAGATGGCTCGCGGTGTCCGCGATGAGCACCTCGGCCACCGGCGTGCCGTCGCTTTTCGTCACGCGTCCGCTGATGGCAAAAGTCGTCGGCGTCCCCACCCGCACCACGAGGTTTTGCACGCTCACTTTGCCCCGCATGTCGCTCACCGTGCAGCGCACCGAGTAGTCGCCCGCGGCGCTCCAGCTATTGGTCTGCACGGCGGCGTTGTTCACGCTCACATTGCTCGCGGTGACCGTGCCTTCGCCAAAATCCCACGCATACGCCAGCGCATCGCCATCCGGGTCGGAGGCCGTGGCCGTGAGCGTGACCGTCGCGCCGACCGCGGGCGTGAGCGTGCTCGCCGTGACCACCGCCACGGGCGCGCTGTTGGTCAGCGGGTTGGTGAAATTCACCACTACATCCACGTAGTCATCCGGTGCCACGCCGCCGCGCAGGATCGGCGTGACCGTCAGCCCTTGCCCGGCGTCATTGAAGCTGCGCCCGATCAGCAGCGCGGCGTCGCCATTGCCCGCCGCAGTCAGCGGGTTCATGTCGAGCAACTGGTCCGCATCCGAGCCCGGCTGCGTGCGCAGGATCATCGGACCGTTGTCCGTCGTGAAATCGTGCGCCGTGCCGTTCCAGTTCGGCCGGTACTCGACGTAGTACACCTGCTCCTCCTTGTAGATGCGCAGCGCGTACGGGCGGCTGCCGGTGAGCGTCGTTTTGTCAGCGTTGTAAAGGCGGTGGGTGCCGCTGGCGGCGAGCGTGGTCACGTCGGTCGGTTCGAGCCAGTGGATGGTGAAACGCTCCAGCGTGTCGTAGGCCGTCAGCCCCGCCGAACCCATCACACTGTATTTGCTCCCATACTCCACATGCGTGCCCGCGCCGATGGGCGAGTCCGTGCTGGCCTGCCAAAAGTTCGCATGCCACAGCCCGAGGTTATGGCCCCACTCGTGCAGCATCACGCCCGCGCTATGGCATTTGATCCACGTCCCTTTGCCACCCACAAAGCCGAGCCCGCAGTAGTTGCCGATGAGGCTGGAGCTAAAGACGATGGCGTCGAAATCGAAGTTCGCGGTGTCGTAGGGCCGCGCGTTCCCCACGTCCACGTAAGCTGCGGCGACGGCGCGCGCATCGGCCATCAGCTTGTCATCTGCGCCATTGGCCTGGTACCACGCCTCCGCCTGCGGCAGCACCAGCGTGGGCGTTAAAGCGAAACTGGCCTCGGTCTTGCCGTAGGACCAGTCCGACCATTCGTTCACGACCTTCTGCAGCTCGGCCTGCAAATTCGCGTCCGAAGTGGGCTCCCCGGCCTGATCGGAAAACCGCACGCGGATGGCGAGCAGCTTCTTGTTCCCCTCGGTGTAAGTCGCCGGCACCACCGGGCTCGTGCCGCCCGAGTTGCCGCTGCCGCCCGCCGCGGCGACCACGAAACCCTCCGGCGTTTGCAGCCATTGGCCGATGTGCCCGTGGCTGCACAGCCACACGATCTTTACCCCCGTGTCCACCGCCGTCTCGTCGCCGCGCGCTGCCGTCGGGTCGCCGGATATCGGGCACACCGTCGCCGCCGCCTGCGGCGCGCGGAGGTCGTCGGCCTCGCTTTTTTCCAGCACCGCAAAGCCCTCCTCGCGCACCGCCAGCAGCCGCTGCCCGTCCGCGAGCTGCACGCCCACGCCGAGGATCGGCGTCTGCGGGCGCGAGCGGTCGGCGAGGCGTTTGCCGTAGGTGTAAGCGCGATAGTTTTGCCCCGCGAGCGTGGCCGTGCGGTAGATTGGCTCGTCCACCGCCTGCCCCGGCAGCGGGCGCACCGCGAGCACCATCAGATCGCCGCGCCCGCTCACACGGTGCTCGATGACCGCCGCGATCTCCGGCGGCAGCGCCTTGCGCAAGGCGTACGGCAGCAGCGCCGCGATGGCCGCCTGCGGATTGCGCCGGATGAGCGCGCCAAACGCCTCCCGCCGCGCCCCCGCCAGCGCGCGGCCCGCCGGCACCAGCGCCGCCCTTTCCGCCTCCGGCGCGGCGGCGTACTGCACGGCCCACGCGTGAAAAGCATCCAGCGCTCCGGCCACCTGCGCGGGCGGCAACGGCGCGGCCTTCGCCACCCGCAGCGGCTCACTCCCCGCGTCGGGACAGCAGTCCGCAGGCGGCGCGGGCGCGGCAGGCGGGGCGGTTTTCACGTCCGTCTCCGCGCGTCCCACCGCCGCTGGCGCAGCCACCGGCCGCGCCGTCAGCGCGCCCTGTGGCGCAGGCCGCGGCCACGCGAAAAAGACCGCGCCAGCGACGAGGGCGGCGGCGAGCAGGAAAAGGCCGGAGCGTTTGCAGGGGGACATAAGTTCAGAGGCGAAGCGGGGTGGCCGCACCCTACGCACTCCCGGCCCCTTTCGCCACCGTCGCGGACGTTCTCGCGGAAAACATCCGGCGGGCTGAAAGCCTGGGTCAGCCCGCCGTCAGGGCGCCGGGATGAAGCGGGCATTCAGCCCTCGTCGCTCTTGCTCGACGCTCCTTGGGGCGTGGCTCCAGCCTGGGATGAAGGTGGGCCGTGGGCCCGTCCGCAGCACTTCACTACTCCCTTGAAGCCTGGGCACGGAATTTGGCCGGCCGCGGGACGCCGCGGCGGGCGGGCGGCGCAGCAGTTCCCGCCCACGGCCACGCAGCGGAGCTTCCGGCACTCAGCTTGCGTTCCCAAGTCCTCAGCTCGCGGCGGGCTCTCGCGTCCCATCGGGACGCCTCGATCATAGCCGTGGGCTTCAGCCC
>JANPHJ010000278.1:0-44552 GCA_031424395.1 Chthoniobacter sp. | reverse complement strand
TTTGAGCGAGAGTGGCGAGAGATTGCGCGGGCAGGTCGGGTGCTGGAGCAGCGCGGGAAGTTCGCTGGCGAAGGCGAAGGTTTCGCCCTCGTGGAAATAATAGAGCGGCTTTTTTCCGAAGCGGTCGCGGCTGCCGAAAAGCCGCTGCCGCGCGCGGTCGTAGATGACGAAGGCCCACATGCCGTTCAGCCGCTCGGTGAAAGCGTCGCCCCACTCGCGGTAGCCGTGGAGCAGGACCTCGGTGTCACTGTGGTCGGTCACGAATTCGCAGCCGCGCGCCTTCAACTCCGCGCGCAGTTCGGCGTGGTTGTAGATCTCGCCGTTGAAGGTGACACCGAGCTGGCCGTCGCGCGTCCACATGGGCTGCGCGCCGCCGCTGAGATCGACGATCGAGAGACGGCGATGCCCGAGAAAAACACCCGCGCTTTCCTCCGCCCAATGCCCCTCGTCGTCCGGCCCCCGATGCGCGATGGCGTCCGTCATCCGGCGCAGCACGCCGATGTCGCCGAGGCCCGCGAAGCCGGCTATCCCGCACATCGGCGGCGGCAGCAACAACGTCCAACGTTCAACGGCCAATGTTCTACTTCCAAGGATAGGAGCGCGCTCCGATGCCCTGAACGTTGGAGGTTGGCCGTTGGCCGTTGAATGTTGGGACTCATTTAGGCTCCACATTCCGCGTGGCCCGCACCAGGTACACGCTCTTCCCCTGGCTCTCGTAAAAAGTGCGCATGATCATCTCCGCGAGCAGGCCCATGAGGATGCACATGACGCCGGTGATCGCGGTCATGACGAAGAGGAGCGGGAGCGGCGTTTCGATAAAGGCCTTGTGGCCGAACAATTTCAGATACAGCGCGGAGAAGGCCGCGAGAAAACTGACGAGCAGTGAAACCGCGCCGACGGCACCGAAGAGGTACATCGGTTTCTCGGCGTAGCTGTCGAGAAACTTTACGACCACGAGATCGCACAGCACCTTGGCCACGCGTTCGAGACCGTATTTCGATTTGCCGCTCGCGCGGGCGAAATGATTGACCGGGACTTCGGTGATCTTCGCGCCGTGCCAGCCGGCGTAGATCGGGAGAAAGCGGTGCATTTCGCCGTAGAGCCGCACGCCTTTGATGACCTCGCTGCGGTAGGCTTTCAGCGAGCAACCGAAGTCGTGAAGCCGCACGCCGGAGACCCAGGAAATGAGGTGGTTGGCGAGGATGCTGGGCAGATTGCGCTGGAGGGCATCGTCCTGCCGGTCCTTGCGCCAGCCGGAGCAGACGTCGAAACCCTCGTCGAGTTTCGCGAGCAGTTTGGGAATGTCGGCGGGATCGTTTTGCAGGTCGCCGTCGAGCGGGATGATGACCTTGCCGCCGGCGAAATCGAAACCCGCCATCATCGCAGCGGTCTGGCCATAGTTGCGGCGGAAGTGGACGACCTTCACCGCGGGATCCCCGGCGGCGAGGGCGTCGAGCGCGGCCTCGCTGCCGTCGCTGCTTCCGTCATTGACAAAGATCAGCTCCCACGGGCGGCCGAGCGCCACCATGACCTCGCGGATGCGCGCGTGGAGCACGGGGAGGGACTCCGCTTCATTATAGACTGGGACGGTGATCGAGATCATGCGGGCGCTGGATGCCGCATTAAAGGCGGTGCGGACGGCGGCGGGCAAGAGGGAACGGGGCGGGCGGTTTCCCGTTGGTCAATGCCCAGTGAGTCCGGGCCTGGGCTCTTCTCCCACCCAAAACCATTTCGTCCATCCTGTTCATTTATATTTGAACAAATTGCACCAGGCGGTTAGAAAACCCGCAGATGCCGGCAAAAATCCAAAATTTCGCAACCCGCAAAGCCGCGGCCCGAAGGCCGTCCGGCGGCCTGTCGGCGCTGGAGGTCGAGGCCATCGACCTGTTCATTAGCTTTGTGCGCCTGCTCGGCATGCCGAAGTCGGTCGGCGAAATCTACGGGCTGCTTTTCGCCTCGGCGGAGCCGCTGGCGCTCGATGCACTGAGGCACCGTCTCCGCATGAGCAAGGGGGCGGCGAGCCAGGGCCTGAAAGTGCTGCGCTCCTTCGGCGCGGTGCGGACGGTGTATGCGGCGGGCGACCGGCGGGATCACTACGTCGCCGATTTCGAGCTGAGCAAATTCGCGAGCGCTTTCATTAAGGAGGAACTCCAGCCGCATCTCGACAGCGGCGCCGCCCGCATCGCCCGCATGGAGCAGCATCTCGACAGGCTGCCAAAGGACGAGCGTGAGGCCGCCGGGGTGCGCCTCTCGAAGCTCCGGCACTGGAAACAAAAGGGTGAGGCGATGTTGCCGTGGCTTTTGAAGTTCCTCGTCGCGTAGGATGACCGCGATGCTTTCTCCCACCGATGAAACGACGCCCGACGACGTGCCGCGCTGGTACTGCCTGCGCACGCAGCCAAAACACGAGCATATCGCCGCCGCGCAGTTGCGCCGCGCGCTGGAGATCAAGGTTTTCTGCCCGCGGGTGCGCCTCCAGAAAAACACGCGGACCGGGCTGAAGTGGTTCGTGGAAGCGCTGTTTCCGAACTATCTTTTCGCCCGCTTTCCACTGCGGGAAAACCACGCGCGGGTGCGCTACAGCCCTGGTGTCAGCGGCATCGTGCAGTTTGGCGAGCGCTTCGCCTCCGTCCCCGACGAGGCGATCGCCGAACTCACCGGCTTCATCGGCGCGGACGAGGTGAAGACGGTCGAACTCCAACTCGCCAAGGGCGACGAAGTGGAAATCGTCAGCGGCCCGCTGCAAGGTCACGCGGGCGTGGTCACACAACTCCACTTCGCCCGCGAGCGCGTGCGCATCCTTCTCGAATTCCTTGGCCAGACTCGCGAGGTCGAGGTCAGTCTCATCTCCATTTTCCGTCAGGCCCGGGTCCCCGCGGCCTGACGACCCCGGCCGGCCGCTGCCAGGAAAAAAAGCGGCCACGCAAACCCATGACCAACCCGCCCCACAGGCGCTCCGCAGGTCTGGCCGGCCCAGCCGCGCCAACGACCAAGGGCGGCAGCTTGCCCGCGTTTCCGCCAGCCCCATGAGGACGGAAACGACCAATCCCACCCCACTTGGGGAAGAGGCGATTCAGTGGACGGAAATCATCACTCCGCAACGCGGCTGGCTCGAGGTTCGCTGGCGTGAACTCTGGCAATACCGCGATCTGATCTATCTGCTGGTTCGGCGCGATTTTATCGGCACCTACAAACAGACGATCCTTGGACCGCTGTGGTTTTTCCTGCAGCCGCTTTTTACCACCGTCGTCTTCACGATCGTTTTCGGGCGCATCGCGAAAATCTCCACGGACGCCGTCCCCGCGCCGCTTTTCTATCTTTCAGGCATCGTCATGTGGCAGTACTTCGCCGATTGCGTGAGCCAGACCTCCGGCACCTTCACGGCCAATGCGGGGCTCTTCAGCAAGGTCTATTTTCCCCGTCTCGCCGTACCGATTTCCAGGGTCATCACGAGTCTTATTACCTTTGGCATCCAGTTCGCCCTGTTCCTTTGCTTTCTCCTCTTTTTTGAGCTTCAGGGTGCGCCGATTCAGCCGAACTTCCGGATCATCGTCCTGCCAGTGCTGCTTTTAATGATGGCCGCGCTCGGCCTCGGCGTGGGCTGCCTCGTCTCTTCGCTGACCACACGTTATCGGGATCTGTCCGTCGCCGTGGGCTTCGGCGTTCAGTTGTGGATGTATGGCAGCGCCGTCGTCTATCCGCTGTCGGAGATCCCGTCCGCATGGCGCTGGTTGCTCGTCCTCAATCCGATGGTGCCGATCATCGAGTCCTTCCGCTTCGCCTTCCTCGGCTCGGGCGTGGTGGAAATCTGGCAGCTTGCCATGGGGGCCGGCGTCTGCGTGCTCGTGCTGCTGAGCGGCATCCTGACCTTCAATCATGTGGAGAAGACTTTCTCCGACACCGTCTAGCCAGCCATGTCCCTCGCAATCCGAGTCGAAAACGTCAGCAAGCGCTACCGCCTTGGGGTGATCAACCGGCAGATGCTCTACCAGGATCTGCAAAGCCGCTGGGCGCGCTGGCGCGGTCTCGAGGACCCGAACGCGCCGCTGCACGAAAAGCCGCGCGGCGACGAAGATTCGCACGAGGAGTTTTGGGCGTTGCGGAATGTTTCCTTCGACGTGCAGGCGGGCGATGTCATCGGGATCATCGGGCGCAACGGCTCGGGGAAATCGACGCTGCTGAAGATTCTCTCGCGGATCACCGCGCCCACGGAAGGGCGGGTCTTTTTGAAAGGGCGCCTGGCCTGTTTGCTCGAAGTCGGGACCGGCTTTCATGCCGAACTCACGGGCCGCGACAACGTCTTCCTCAATGGCTCGGTCCTCGGCATGACCCGCGCGGAGATCGCGCGGAAGTTCGACGAGATCGTGGATTTTTCCGGGGTGGAAAAGTTCATCGACACACCGGTCAAGCGGTATTCCAGCGGCATGACCGTGCGCCTGGCCTTTGCCGTCGCGGCGAATCTCGACCCGGAGATCCTCGTCATCGACGAAGTGCTGGCTGTGGGCGACGCCGCCTTTCAAAAGAAGTGCCTCGGGAAAATGAACGCCGTCGCGCGCGAAGGCCGCACCATTCTTTTCGTCAGCCACCAGGCGGCGGCGGTGGAGAATCTCTGCCGCCGCGGCCTTGTCCTGCACAACGGGCTGGTGAAATTTGACGGCACCCAGACCGCGGCCATCGCCCACTACCTCGACAGTTTTTCGCCGCACCCCCAGTCGCTGCGAGAGCGCAGCGACCGTCACGGACAAAGTCCGATTCAGATCACGGCCATCGAGTTTCGCGGGCTCGACGGGCGGCCCGTGACGACGGCGCAGGCCGGGCAGGACTTGGAGGTCTTTCTTTTCTTTGAAAATTCTGCGCCGGAAATTCCGCGGCCCGCGCTCCTGGTGACGATCTACGTGAGGAGCGACCTGGATGTGCCGGTTTTCATGCAGAGCAATCTGATCACCGGGCAGGCATTCGATACGTTCCTGCCGGCCAGCGGGGCCTTTATCTGCCGTTTGCGGAAGCTGCCCTTGCCTGCGGCAGTCTTCCGGCTGGACTACCTGCTGCGCTCGGCTCCGCTCGGCGGGGTCACTTTGGACGGCATGGATGGCGCCACCGAACTCACCGTGGAAGGCGGAGATTTTTTTGGCAGCGGGCAGCTTCCCGCGATGCACAGCGGCGTGGCGCTGGTCGACGGCGAGTGGCGGATGGAAGCGGGCCCGATCGCTCCCCTACCCGCACCGGCTTCCGCAACGGCGCTGACGTAAAATCCATGGTCAAGACCGCCACCAATCCCAAACCCGCCAACGGCCTGCTCGCGGAAGGCCGCGCTTGGTTGCGCAAGGTTTTGGCGAAGCCAGCCGACGCTCCCACGGAGCGCTTCATCGACTTCTGCCGGGAAAAATGGCCGCGCCGCACGCCGAGCGGGGATGCGGTGGTCCTCGTGAATCTTTTTCCCGTAGCCCCTTCGATGTTTTGTTCGGCCTACGTGGCGAATCATCTCGCGACGCGACTCGGCGGGCGGGTGGAGGCGTTTCATTTTGCCGGGGCCATGCCCGACGTGACCGCCCGCGGCTACGCGGCCTTCGGTGCCGAATGCACGCTGACCTCTGCTTCCGCGGAAAATGAACGGTCGCTGGCCGAGGCGCTGGCCGGCGAACTTTTCTCCGGGCTGCGCACGAAGTGGGATGTGGTGAACCTCGCCGTCGAGGGTCTGCGCGTCGGTGATCAGATCTATGACACCTACCTGCGGACCTTCAATGAGCCCACAGTCCTCCTGACTGACCCGCGTCTCCGCGAGGTCATACGCGATGCGCTGCTGATCTATTTTGCGGTGCGCGCCTATGTCGCCGGGCACCGCGTAGAGGCGCTCCTGACCGACGATTTCAGCTACCTCTTCAGTGGCATCATCACGCGCGTGCTGTTCCGCGCGCGGGTGCCCATTTTCGTAGTAATGATCGGCCAGCCGTTTTATCTCGTGCAGCTCGACCCGGAACACTCGGGGCCGGGACCGGATGGATTTGGGCACGGTTATCCCGTGCCGGTCGTCACGCGTTACTACGAATATCCGGCGACCTTTGCGCGCCTGCCCGAGGACCTGAAAATGCCCGCTTTGGCGAAGGCCCGGCAGCGCCTCCAGGCCCGTCTGGCTGGCGAGGAGGACGCGCTCGTCCGCATGGCGCAGAGCACCTACGGCGCGGGCGGCGCGCGGCTTTTTCCCTCCCTCGGTCCGCCGCGCGTGCTCGTCATGTTGCACGATTTCATCGACTCGCCGCACGGCTACCGGAGCATCCTTTTCCCGGACTTTCACGAATGGATTCACTTCCTCCTCGGTCACGCGCAGGAGACGCCATTCGCGTGGTATGTGAAACCGCATCCGGCTTCCGCGGACCCGGCGCGCAGCAAAATGACGGAGGCGAACCGCAAGGCGCTCGACGCACTCCGGCAGCGGTATCCAAAGATTCATTTTCTCCCGCCCGGCACTTCCAATCGCCAGATTATCGAGGAAGGCGTGAGCGCCATGTTCACCGTCTATGGCACGGCCGGCCATGAATATGCCTACGCGGGCATTCCCGTTGTCAACGCCGGCGACAATCCGCACAGTGCCTACCCTTTCAATTTGCACGCCACATCCCTCGACCATTATCGCGAGTGCATCCGCGAGGCCGACCGCCTGACGGTCACCATCGAGCCGGCCGCCATCGAGGAATATTTCTACATGCACTATTTTCACCTGGCCGAGCGTCATGGCGCTGCGGTCAATCCCATCGACGAACGGATCGCCGCGGCACCCGAGTTTGCCAGCCGGCTGAGCGACACCGCCATGTTCGACGGCATGATCGCCGGCGTCACGCCCCCCCGCGAGCAGGGCGTCCACGAATATCTTTCCCGCTTTTTCGACCGCGCGGGCCTTCCCAAAAAACTATGAACTGGCAACAATCCACCGTCCTCGTCACCGGAGGCACCGGCTCCTTCGGCCGCAAATTCACCGAAATCCTCCTCCGCGAATACCGGCCCAAAAAGCTGATCATTCTCAGTCGCGATGAGCTGAAGCAGCACGAAATGCGGATGGTTTTTCCCGACGGCGGCGACGTGCCCATCCGCTATTTCATCGGCGATGTGCGGGACCGCGAACGGCTGAACCGCGCCTTTCACGGTGTGGATACCGTCGTCCACGCCGCCGCGCTCAAGCAGGTGCCGGCCTGCGAATACAATCCCATCGAGGCCATCAAGACGAACATCGTCGGCGCGACCAACATCATCGAGGCGGCGATCGACCAGGGGGTGAAAAAAGTGCTCGCGCTGAGCACCGACAAAGCCGTGAACCCGGCGAACCTCTACGGCGCGACCAAGCTGTGCGCGGAGAAACTTTTCGTCCAGGGCAACGCCTATTCCAGCCAGTCGGGGCCGCAGTTCAGTTGCGTGCGCTACGGGAATGTCGTCGGCAGCCGCGGCAGCGTCGTGCCGCTTTTCGCCGAGCAGCGCAAGACCGGGCGAATCACCATCACCGACCCGCGCATGACCCGCTTCTGGCTGACGCTCGACCAGGGGGTTCGCTTCGTCATTCAGTGCATCGAGAAAATGCACGGCGGCGAGGTTTTCGTCCCGAAAATCCCGAGCATGAACATCATGGATCTCGCCCACGCGCTCGCGCCGGAGTGTGCGGTCGAAAACATCGGCATCCGCCCCGGCGAGAAGCTGCACGAGGCGCTCCTTTCCGAGGACGAGGCGCGCAGCACCGTGGAACTGGCGGACATGTTCGTCGTCCAGCCGCTGCATCCGTGGTGGAACGGAGCCCGCTGGCCCGAGGGAAAAAAGCTCCCGGAAGGCTTCCGCTATGGCAGTGACAACAACGATGCCTGGCTGAAGGTGGACGATCTCCGCGCACTGCTCGCACAGCCGTAACCATGGCTACTGCTTTGGAAAAACTCGCCATCGACGGAGGTCCGCCGGTCCGTCCACGGATGCTGCCGTATGGGCGGCAGTCGATCGACGACGCGGACATCGCGGCGGTGGTCGCGGTGTTGCGCTCGGACTGGCTGACCACCGGGCCGAATGTCGCCGCTTTTGAGCAGGACTTTGCCGGCTTCGTCGGCGCGCAGGAAGCCGTCGCGGTCAACAGCGGCACCGCCGCCCTGCATGCCGCCTATCACGCCCTCGGCATCGGACCGGGCGACGAAGTCATCGTGCCCGCG
Source organism: Chthoniobacter sp. (assembly GCA_031424395.1). GTDB lineage: Bacteria > Verrucomicrobiota > Verrucomicrobiia > Chthoniobacterales > Chthoniobacteraceae > Chthoniobacter. The sequence continues at coordinate 36,375 of JANPHJ010000278.1, read as the reverse complement.
ATGACTTTCGCGGCCACCGCCAATGCCGTGCTTTACCAAGGCGGCACGCCCGTCTTTGCCGACATCGAGCGGGACACCCTGCTGCTCGATCCCGCCGACGTGGCGCAGCGCATCACCCCGCGCACCCGGGCCATCACCGCGGTGGATTATGCCGGCCAGCCGTGCGACTACGCCGCGCTGCGCGCGCTCGCGGACAAACATGGCCTTGCCCTCGTCGCCGACGCCTGCCACGCGCCGGGGGCGAGCGATCACGGACGCCCGGTCGGCACGCTTGCCGACCTGAGCACCTTCAGTTTTCATCCCGTCAAACACCTGACCACGGCCGAGGGCGGGATGATCACCACCGATGATCCCGAACTCGCCCGGCGGATGCGGTCTTTCCGCAACCACGGCATCACCACCGACCACCGCCAGCGCGAAGAGCGCGGCTCGTGGGCCTACGAGATGGTGGACCTCGGCTACAATTACCGCCTGAGCGACGTCCAGTGCGCGCTCGGCCGCAGCCAGTTGAAAAAACTGGCCGGGTGGGTGGCGCGACGGCAGGACATCGCCCGGCGTTATACCGCGGCGTTTGCGCCCGGCGACCTGCTCACGCCGCTGCGCGTGCGGCCGGGAGTGGCGCACGCCTGGCACCTCTACGTGATCCGCCTGCATCTCGCGCGGCTCACTGCGGACCGCGCCGCCGTCTATCGCGCCCTGCGGGCCGAGGGACTCGGCGTCAATGTCCACTACCTCCCGGTGCATCTTCATCCCTACTACCGGCAGCGTCTCGGCACCGGGCCGGGTCTTTGCCCCGCCGCCGAGGCGGCCTACGGAGAAATTCTCTCCCTGCCGATTTTTCCAACCATGACCGACGATGACGTGGAGAGCGTCATCCGCGCGGTTTTCAAAGTGCTCGCAGCCTTCAAAAAAACACCCTCATGCGTGATCAACTAAAAGTTTGGGAAAGCGATTTTGGCGTCGCCTACACCGATCGCAACCAAGCCGACTGGCGCGCCCGCGTGCCGGTTTTCCAGGAAATCCTCGCCGGCCTGCCGATCGCCAGCGCCCTCGAGATCGGCTGCAACCGCGGCCACAACCTCGTCGCCCTCACGGAAGTACTCGGCCCGGAGGCCGACGTCGTCGGTATCGAGCCAAACCAATACGCCCGCGAAACGGCGCGCGCCTCCAGCGCGAAAATCGGCGTGCTCCGCGGCCACGCCTACGACCTGCCGTTTCGCGACAACCGCTTCGATCTCACCTTCACCGCCGGCGTGCTCATCCACATCCCGCTCGCGGACCTGCCCGTGGCGCTGCGCGAAATCCACCGCGTCAGCCGCCGCTACATCCTGGCCGTCGAGTATTTTGCGGAAGAGGAGACGGTCATTCCCTACCACGGCCATGCCCAACTTCTGTGGAAACGCGATTTCCCCGCGCACTACCGCGCGCTGTGGCCGGACCTGAAAATCCTACGCACCGGCTATCTCGAAAACGTGGCGGACTTCGACCGCCAGCACTGGTGGCTGTTGGAAAAGTGAAGACCGTCGCCATCATCCAGGCCCGTCTGGGCAGCACCCGGCTCCCCGGTAAAGTGTGTCTGGATCTCGCCGGGGAGCCCATGCTCGCCCGCGTCGTGCATCGCGTGCGCCGCGCCCGCCGTGTGGACGAAGTGCTCGTCGCCACGACCACTGAAACGCGCGACGACCCGCTGGTGGAAATGTGCGTCGAGCGCGGCTGGCTCTGCTTTCGCGGGAGCGAAGACGATGTCCTCGACCGCTATTTTCAGGCCGCCAAGTCGCGTGGCGCGGAAGTCGTCGTGCGCATCACCTCGGACTGCCCGCTCATTGATCCGGCGGTCATCGACTCCGCCATTCGGGGCCGCGAACTTCAGCAGGCCGACTACTGCGCCAATGTCGTCCGCCGGACTTATCCGCGCGGCCTCGATGTCGAGGTTTTCACTTTCACCACGCTCGAAGCCGCCTGGCGCGGGGACGACAAACCCGAGTGGCGCGAGCACGTCACGCAGTTCATTTTGCGAAATCCCGGGCGCTTCGACCTGTCCACCATGGCACACGACGACGACCACTCCGCCTTGCGCTGGACCGTGGACACGCCCGAGGACTTCGAGCTGATGGAAAAAATCTACGCACACTTTGGCCACGATGAGTTTTCGTGGCAGGAAGTCCTCGCGCTTCTCGCCCAGCATCCGTCATGGAACGAGATCAACCGCCACATCGAGCAGAAGAAAGTGTGACTCCGCTTTTCATTCGCGCGGATGCCGGGGAGAAAATGGGCAGCGGTCACGTCATGCGTTGCCTGGCCCTGGCGCAGGCGTGGCAGGATGCGGGCGGCGAAGTCTGGCACGCGGGCGCGGCGCTTCCGCCCTCGCTGGCCGCACGGCTCACCCGCGGACGGATCGCGTCGTTTGTTCTGACGGAGACGCCGGGCAGTTCTGCGGACGCCGCGTACACCGTCGCGCGGGCGCGGGAGTGCCGGGCGGGCTGGGTGGTCATCGACGGCTATCACTTCGGCGCGGACTACCAGCGCGCCCTTGCCGGATCGGGCGCACGCACGCTGGTCATCGACGATTTTGGCACGGTCGGCGAATACGCCGCCAACACGCTTTTGGATCAAAACCTCGGCACCTCGGAAAGTGCCTACGCCCGGCGTCCGGCGGCGGCGGCGCTCCTGCTCGGCCCGCGCTTTGCGCTGCTCCGGCGCGAGTTTGCGCGCTGGCGCGACTGGTCGCGGGAGATTCCGGCGGAGGCGCGCCGCGTCCTCGTGACGCTCGGCGGTTCCGACCCGGAGAATACCACCCTCAAAGTGATCGAAGCACTCCGGCTGATGAAAGTGGACGATCTCGAAGCCGTCATCGTCGCCGGCGGCAGCAACCCGCACCGCGAGCGACTCGCTGCGGCGGTCAGCGCGGCTGGCCCCGGCTTTCGTCTCGTGATCGACGCGGATAATCTCGATGAACTCATGGCCGGGGCCGATCTCGCGATCGCGGCCGGCGGGAGTACTTCATGGGAGCGCGCGCTGCTCGGCCTGCCGGGATTGGTCGTCGTCCTCGCCGAAAACCAGCGCGGCATCGCCCAGGCGCTTGCGGCCGCGGATTGCGCGCGCGATCTCGGGTGGGCGCGCGATCTTTCCACACCACAGCTCGCCGAGCAGATCACCGCCGCGTTGCACGATCGTGCCTGGCGCACCCGCGCGGCGGAGCGGAGCCGCGCGCTCGTGGATGGCCGCGGAGGGGAACGCGTGGTCCACGCTTTGACTCAGACCGCACCCGTATGCGCCTGATCTATTTCGGCAACAACTGGCTCGGTTGGAAGGTGCTCGAGTTTCTCCAAGCGCAGGGCGAAGACTTGGCGGCTTTGGTCGTCCACCCTCCGGGGCGGAGGAAATGCGGCGACGAGATCCTCGCGGCGGCGGCGCTCCCGCCGGGGCGCGTCTTCGACGCCTCGCTCCTGCGCGAGCCGGCGACTCGCGCGGCGCTCGCCGCGTTGCAGCCCGATCTGGGCGTTTCGATTTCGCTCGGCTACATCCTGCGGCGCGAGCTGCTGGACTGCTTTCCGACCGGCTGCATCAATCTCCACACCTCCTTCCTCCCTTGGAACCGCGGGGCGAACCCGAACGTCTGGAGCATCGCCGAGCGCACGCCCGCCGGCGTGACCCTGCATTTTCTCGACGAGGGCGTGGACACCGGCGACCTCATCGCACAGGAACGCGTGCCCGTGGAGCCGGCCGACACCGGGCAGACGCTCTACGCCCGGCTGGAGCAAGCCGCCCTTGCGCTTTTCATCAAGACGTGGCCCGCGATCCGCCGCCGCGCGATCACGCCCGTGGCCCAGGACCGCGCGGCGGGTTCGACCCATCGCCTGGCCGATCTCGCCCGGCTCGACGCCATCGACCTCGACCGCAGCTACGTCGCGCGCGACTTGATCGACCTCCTCCGGGCGCGCACTTTTCCGCCCTACTCCGGCGCCTACTTCATCCATGAGGGTCGTAAAATTTCCCTGCAACTGACCTTGCGCGACGAGGGGAAAACAGAGGGCGCAGCATCGTGAAAATTGGCCATCACCCGATTGGCGCGGGACATCCCGTGTTCGTCATCGCCGAGCTTTCGGCGAACCACCACCAGAACTTGGACGAAGCCGTGCGCCTCATCCACGCCGCCCACGAGGCCGGGGCCGACGCCGTGAAGTTGCAGACTTATACCGCCGACACGCTGACCATCGCGTGCGACAACGCGCACTTCCGCATCGGCGGCGGCACGCTTTGGGACGGGCGCACGCTGCACGAACTCTACGGTGAAGCCTGCACGCCGTGGGACTGGCAGCCGCGGCTAAAGACCGTCGCCGCCGACCTCGGACTCGAGTTTTTTTCCACGCCGTTTGATGCGACGGCGGTGGCGTTTCTCGAGAAAATGGAAGTGCCGGCGCACAAGATCGCCTCGTTCGAGATCGTGGATCTCGGCCTCATCCGCGAAGTCGCACGCACCGGCAAACCGATCATCATGTCCACCGGCATGGCCACGCTCCCGGAAATCGGCGAGGCGCTCGACACGGCCCGCGCCGCGGGTGCCGGGGACATCGCGCTGCTCAAATGCACCAGCGCCTATCCCTCGCCGCCGGAGACGATGAACCTGCGCACGATCCCGCACCTTGCCGCAACCTTTGGCGTGCCCGCGGGGCTTTCCGATCACACGCTCGGCGTGGCGGTGCCCGTCGCCGCGGTCGCGCTCGGTGCCTGCATCGTGGAAAAACACTTCACCCTCGCGCGCAGCGTGCCGGGGCCGGACAGCGCCTTCTCGCTCGAACCGCAGGAATTCCAGCAAATGGTCGGGGCCATCCGCACCGCCGAAAGCGCGCTCGGCGCGGTGCATTACGGCGTGACCGGAAGCGAGGAAGCGAGCCGCTGCTTCCGCCGGTCGCTTTTCGTCGTGGAGGATGTGCAAGCGGGCGAACTTTTCACCGCGAAAAACGTCCGCTCGATTCGCCCCGGCTCCGGCCTCCACACGCGGCATCTCGATGAAGTGCTGGGCCGCCGCGCCGCCGCCGATGTCGCCCGCGGCACCCCGTTCAGCCTTGAAATGATCGCCGTCTCATGAACTCGCAACCCGCCATCCTCGGCGGTGCGCCGCTGCGCACGCGCCCGTTTGCGAAGCGCCGCACCATGGGCGACGCCGAGCGCCAGGCCGTGCTCGAGGTGCTCGATTCCGACGTTCTCTCCGCCTTCATCGGCGGCGCGGGGAAGTTTTTCCTCGGCGGCGAAAAGGTCCGCGCGTTCGAGCGGGCGTGGGCGGAAAAATACGGCTTCGCGCACGCAGTCAGCGTGAACTCATGGACCTCGGGCCTCGTCACCGCCGTCGGGGCCATCGGCATCGAGCCGGGCGACGAAGTCATCTGCCCGCCCTACACCATGTCGGCCTCCGCGACCTGCGCGCTCTTCTACGGCGGCATCCCGGTTTTCGCGGACATCGATCCGGAGACTTATTGCCTCGATCCGCGCGCCGTGGAGGCGTGCGTGACCCCGCGCACGCGGGCCATCGTCGTCGTCCATCTCTTCGGGCAGCCGGCGGAGATGGATGAAATCATGGCCATCGCCCGGCGACACGACCTGCGCGTGATCGAAGACGCGGCACAGGCTCCGGGCGTTTTTTACAAAGGGCGGCCCGTCGGCGCGATTGGCGACCTCGGCGGCTTCAGCCTGAATTTTCACAAGCACATCCACACCGGCGAAGGCGGCATGATCGTGACGAATGACGGCGCGCTTGCGCACCGCTGCCAGCTCATCCGCAACCACGGCGAAAACGCCACCGCGGGCCTGGCAGGCGCGGCGCTGAGCAACGTGATCGGCGGCAATTACCGGCTCTCCGAACTCCACGCCGCGATTGGCCTGCCGCAGCTCGATCGGCTCGAAGGTTATCTGGCCGTGCGGTCGCAGCTCGCCGCGCATCTCGGCGCGCGGCTGGCGCAGTTGCCGGGCCTGCGTGTGCAGCAGGCACCGGACGCCGGCAGCACGCACGCGCACTACGTTTATCCCATCAAATATGACGCGACCGTAACCGGACTGTCGCGGAATGCCTTCGTCCGCGCGGTGCTGGCGGAGCTGCCGCCGCCGGACGGTTTCGAAAGCACCCCGCTCGCCGAGGGCTACGTCCAGCCGCTCTACCTGAACCCCATCTACCAGCAGCGCATTGCCATCGGGACGAAGGGCTTTCCCTTCAACTGCAATCCCGGCGTGACCTACGACTATCGGCGCGGCCTGTGCCCCGTCGCCGAGCGGATGTACGAAAAAGAACTCATCCTCACCCCGCTCGTGCGCGAGCCGTTGACCACGGACGACATGGACGATCTCGCCGAGGCCATGGCGAAGGTCCTCGGCCAGTCCGGTGCCATCGCCGCACAGCTCGACACCAGCGCGGAACCGCGCCCCATTTTCACGCCGGTCGGCGCCGCCAATGAAACCAATGTCCGCTGATCTCCCGCGCATCGTCATCACCATCGAGGCGCGGATGCTTTCCACCCGGCTGCCGGGCAAGGTGCTGCGTCCTATCCTCGGCCGGCCCATGCTCGCGCTGATGATCGAGCGGCTGCGGCGGGTGCAGCATGTCGCCGCCATCGTCATCGCCACCACGGTGGATCCGAGCTGCGACGCGATCGAGGCGCTCGCGCGCGAACTCGGCGTGGGCTGCTTTCGCGGGAGCGAGGACGACGTACTCGACCGAGTGCTCCAGGCGGCCCGCGCCGCCGAAGCCGACCTCATTGTGGAAACCACGGGCGACTGTCCGCTCATTGATCCGGCGGTGATCACCACGGTGCTCGCCGCGTTTCTCGCCGGCGGCACCGACTACGCGGCAAACATTCTCCCAGCCACCTGGCCGCGCGGGATGGACGTGCAGGTTTTCCCCCGCGCCGTGCTCGAACGCGTGGCGCAGCTCACCCACGACCCCGCGGATCGCGAGCACGTCTCGCTCTACATTTACGAACACCCGGAAACCTTCCGTCTGCGCAATGTCGTGAGCGGGCTGCCGGCGGATGCCGCCACGCTGCGGCTGACCGTGGACACGCCCGAGGACTACGCGCTGGTCACGCGCATCTACGAGGCGCTTTACCCGGACAACCCGTGCTTCGGCATGACGGAAATCCTCGCGCTCTTCGCCGCGCAGCCCGAGTTGCGCGAGATCAATGGCGCGGTGCAGCAGAAACCCGTGCGATGAAAAAATACCGCGCCGCCGTCCTTGGTTGTGGCCGCATCGGCAGTCTCGTGGCCGCCGACCGCGCCGCCCTCGGCATTTACTCGCACACCGAAGCCTACGCCGCGTGCCCCGGCACGGAGCTCGTGGCGGTTGGCGATTCCGATGCAGGGCGGCTGGCGGCGTGCGCGGAGCAGTGGGGCGTGCCCGCGCGCTATCGCTCCGCCGAGGCGCTGCTCGCGGAGGCGGCGGTGGAAATTGTCAGCATTTGCACGCCGGATGCGACGCACTTCGCCCTCGCCAGCGCCGCGCTGGACGCCCCGGCCACGCGCGCCATTCTCCTCGAAAAACCACTCGCGCTGGCGCTTGAAGACGCGCGCACGCTGGTCGCCCGCGCCCGCGAGCGGGGCGTGGTTCTGGCCGTGAACTATTCGCGCCGCTACGCCGCCAGCCACGCGGCGCTCCGGGACGCGCTCGTTACGGGAGCGCTCGGCCGCGTGCAGACGGTCGCCGGTTTTTACACGAAGGGCGTGATCCACAACGGCACGCACTGGTTCGACCTCGCGCGCTTCCTCGTCGGCGAAGTCACCCGCGTGAGCGCGTTCGGTGGACCGGCGGATGCGGTGAGCGATCCCACGCTCGATGTCCGGCTCGAGTTTGCCAGCGGCGCCACGGCCTGGCTGCAAGGGTGCGATGCGGGGGCGTTTGCGATCTTTGAAATGGATGTGGTCGGCACGGCAGGCCGCGTCCGGCTCGTGGATTCCGGGCACGCCTTCGAATCCTTCCGCGTGGCCGACAGCCCGCATTATGCGGGCTACCGAGCGCTCGCGCGCAGTCCGGGAATTACCGGCGGCCTGCGCGATGTCGCCTTGCACGCGGTCGAAGACATCGTCGCCTGCCTCGATCAACCGGGCCGGGTGCCGCGGTGTTCCGGCGATGACGCGCTCGCGGCGCTGCGCATCGCCCTGGCGGCCTGCGAGTCCGCAGAAAGCGGCGCGCCGGTGGATCTGGCCGCATGAAAACGGGACCGAACATCGTGGCGGTGGGCGGTGATCCCGGCGGAGCGGAAGCTCTCGCGCCGGTCCTCACCGCGCTCGTGGCCGGCGGCGCGGCAGTCCACGCTTGCGCTTACCGGCAGGCACCGGCGGTCTGGGCCGCCCGCGGTCTGGCGGCGGAGACGCTCGCGGACACGACTGATGACGCCGCCTGTGCGGAGATTCTCCGCGGGCACGCGGCGGATTTTCTCCTGACTGCAACCTCGATGAACGGCGTGAACCTCGAACAAAAATTCACCGCCGCCGCCCGCGTGCTCGGCGTGCCTTCACTCGCCGTGCTCGACTTTTGGACGAACTACCGGGGCCGCTTCGCCGACGCCGATGGCGCGCTCGCTTTTGTCCCCGACCGCGTCGCCGTCATGGACACGCGGGCGCGGGACGCGATGCTCGCGGAAGGCTTCGCGCCGGAGCAGCTCGTCGTCACCGGACAGCCCGCGTTTGACGAAGTCGCGGAGTGGCGGCGCGCCGCGCCCGGCGACCTCCGGTCCACCGTGCGCCAGGCTTTCGGCGTGGCGGCGGCGGAGCGGCTCGTCGTTTTTGCGTCGCAGCCGTTGTCCACTTTGCTCGGCGCAGATGTGACGGCGCCGGGGCATCCGGGCTACACCGAGCGGACCGTGCTGCCGCTGCTGATCGCGGCGCTGGAGACGCTGGCCCGCGAGATCGGACTGGCCATGGTTCTGCTGGTGCGTCCGCATCCGCGAGAAACGGAAAGCGACTACGCCGCACTGTCCTCGGACGCCATCCGCATTGTCGTGTCAACGGCCTGGCACCGCCGCGCCGTCGCGCTCGCCGCCGATTTGGTCGCGGGCATGAACTCCGCCTTTCTCGTCGAAGCCTGCCAGCTCGGCTGCGCGACGGTGAGCCTGCAACCGGGACTGCGCCTGGCGGAGAGCCTGCCGACCGTGGGCTCCGGCGAGACGCGCGCGGTCTATGCGGCGGAGGAAATCCGCCCCGTGGTGGCCGAACTCCTCGGCAACCCGCCGCCCGTGCGCCGAGAACTTTCAGCGACGCCGCGCGCCACGGAAAACATCCTCACGCTCATCCGCTCGATGCTGCGCCAACCCACGCTCCACCATGCCTCCTGACCCATTGCCACCCACCGCCTTTCTCATCGGGGAACGGCTCTATCTGCGCGCCTTGGCGGAAGCCGATGCCGACGGACCCTATGCCGGCTGGTTCAACGACGCCGAGACGTGCCGCGGAAATTCGCACCACGTTTTCCCCGTCACGCGCGAGTCCGCTCTCGATTACATCCGCACGGCCAGCCGCACGCGCGAGTCGCTGGTTCTCGCGATCGTGTGCCGGGAAGGCCACCGCCACATCGGCAACATCGCTTTGCAAAACATCCATCCGCTCCACCGCACCGCCGAGCTTTCGCTGGTGCTCGGCGACCGCGAGGCGTGGGGCCAGGGTTTCGCCCGCGAGGCGGCGGAGCTGCTTCTCGCCCACGGTTTTCAGGCGCTGAATCTGCACCGCGTCGGGTGCGGCACGTTTGCTGGCAACGAAGCCATGCAAAAGCTCGCAGCGCGTCTCGGCATGCGCGAGGAAGGCCGGCGGCGCGCCGCGGTTTTCAAGGGCGGCGTCCGCCAGGACGTCATCGAGTACGGGCTCCTGCGCGAGGAGCTCGCGCCGCCCGCCAAAACCCCGCAACCCATCTGACCCATGATCGCTTCCAACCACGGCCAGCCGCTTTTTTCCAACCTGCGCTACTGCGTGCGCTGCTGCATGCCGGAGTCCAACGAAGGCATGCAGTTCGACGAGATGGGCATCTGCCAGGCCTGCCAGTCCGCCGAGCACAAGATCCGCATCGACTGGGTCGCGCGGGAAAAGGAACTCCGCACGCTCCTCGGCCGCTACTGCTCGCCGGAGCGCGACTACGACTGCATCATCCCGATCAGCGGCGGCAAGGACAGCACCTTTCAGCTCCATGTGCTGACCAAGGTCTATGGGCTGCGCGCGCTGGCCGTGACCTTCAGCCACACGTGGTTTTCCGAGACGGGAAAATACAACCTGCAAAACTGCCTCGAGAAGTTCGACGTTGATCACATCATGTTTTCGCCAAGCCGGACGCTGGTAAACAAACTCGCGCGGCAGTCGCTGTTCAAAATCGGCGACGCCTGCTGGCACTGTCACTCGGGCGTGGGCGCGTTCCCCTTGCAGGCCGCGGTGAAATACCAGATCCCGCTGCTCATCTGGGGCGAATCCATCGCCGAGACCTCCGGGCGGGCGACGCACCGGAATCCGGTGCGGAAATTTGACCGCGACTATTTCACCAAAGTCTCCGCCAAGGTGTATCCCGAGGCCATGGTCGGCGGCGAAATCACGGCGCGGGAGATGGCGGCCTTCCGGCTGCCGCCGGTCGAGGAGATCGAGCGGCTGGGCGTGACCGGCATCCATCTCGGCGACTTCATTTTCTGGGACGACGAGCGGCAGATGGAATTCGTCCGCGACGTCTATGGCTGGCGCGAGGATCAGGTCGAGGGCACCTACAAACGCTACAAGAGCGTAGAGTGCAAAATGGCCGGCGTGCATGACTACACGAAGTTCCTGAAGCGCGGCTTTGGCCGCGCGACCGATCAGGCGAGCGCTGATGTGCGGGCGGGGCTGCTCACGCGTGAGGAGGCTTTCGAGCTGGCGAAAAAGCATGACACCGAGCGGCCGCCGGCGCTCGATTTCTATCTCGGGCTCACGGGTTTCAAGGAGGAGGAATTCTATGCAGTCATGGCGCAGCACCGGCGCGACCTCGGCATCGCGCAGCTTACGGACGCGGCTTTCGCCGCCGCGGTCGAGGACTACCGCCAGAGCCAGGCCGGCGCTTTGTAATACCAGAACATGGACCTGACCCAACTCACCGCCACGGAACTCCTCGCCCGACTTCGGGCCGGCGAATGTCGCGCCGTCGATGTCACCCGCGCGTGTCTCGGCCAAATCGAGCGTCTGGATTCCGCCATCGGAGCGTGGGTGCATGTCGCGCCGGAACTCGCGCTCCGCCAAGCCGAGGCCGCCGACCGCAAACTGGCGGCGGGTCAGGGCGGCGCACTCTGCGGCGTGCCTGTCGGGGTGAAGGACATTTTCAACACCGCCGACATGCCGACGCAAATGGGCAGCCCGATCTGGGCCGGCTTCACGCCGGGGAATGACGCGCGCGTCGTCCACTACCTGCGCATGGCGGACGCAGTGCTGCCGGGCAAGACGGTGACGGCGGAATTCGCCGTGCATGCGCCGGGGCCGACGCGCAATCCGCATCGCCTTGAGCACATGCCGGGCACGTCGTCGAGCGGCTCGGCGGCGGCGACCGCCGCGGGCATGGTGCCGCTCGCGCTCGGCACGCAGACCGCCGGCTCGATCCTCCGCCCGGCGAGCTATTGCGGCGTCTATGGATTCAAGCCGTCCTTCGGGCTGCTCCCGCGCACCGGGATGCTGAAGACCACGGACTCGCTGGACACGGTCGGGTTTTTCGCGCGCGGCGTGGAGGATCTGGCGCTGCTCTTCGAGGTGGTGCGCGTGCATGGCCTGGACTACCCGATCAGCCACGCGGCGCTGAACGATCCCGCGCGGCGCGCCAAAGGCGCCGGCCCGTGGCGCGTGGGCCTACTGCGCGGGCCGAAATGGGCCAGCGCCGAGCCTTACGCGCGACAGGCGCTGGAGGATTTCGGACGGCGGCTCGGCGGCGTTGCTGAGGTGGCGGTCGAGGAAGTGACGATGCCCGCGAGCTTCGGGCGCGCGCACGAGATTCACGCCACGATCTATGACCGGACGCTCGCGTATTATTTCAAGGAAGAGTTCGCCGCCCACACGCTCGTCAGCCCGATCATGTATGACATCGTGCAGCGCGGAAACCGCCTCACGCTCGACCAATACAAGGCCGCGCTCACCGAGCAGGCCGCGCTCGCCCGCGAGTGCGACGACTTCCTCGCGAGCCGCTTCGACATCATCGTGGATCTTTCGACCGGCGGAGAGGCGCTCAAGGGCCTCGACTCCAATGACCGCCCCGACAACTGCCTCATCTGGACGCTCTGCGGCGTACCGGCGATCAACCTGCCCGTCTTCACCGGCCCGCTCGGCCTGCCCTTCGGCGCGCAGATTTTCGCGCGGCGTTACAACGACTACCTGCTGCTGAATTTCGCGCGCCATCTGCGCGCCCACGGCATCGTCGCGGACGGCACTCATCCCACTCCCCGTCTGGATTTCGCGACGTGAGCATCCTCGCCCTCATCCCCGCGCGGGGCGGCTCGAAAGGCATCCCGCGGAAAAACCTCGCGCCGCTCGCCGGCCAGCCGCTCATCGCCTGGACCATCGCCGCCGCGCTTGGATCGAAAAACCTCAGCCGCGTCATCGTCTCCACGGACGACGCCGAGATCGCGGAAGTCGCGCGGCAGCACGGGGCCGACGTGCCTTTCCTCCGCCCGCCGGAGCTGGCCGCCGATGAATCCGGCGCGCTCGGCGTGGTGCTCCACGCGCTCGACTGGCTCGCGGAAAGCGCGGGCGAACCACCCGAATATGTGCTGCTCCTGCAACCGACGAGCCCGCTCCGCGCGACCGCCGACATCGACGCCGCCATTGCCCTCGCCCATGCGCGCGACGCCGATGCGGTGCTCGGGGTGTGCGAGGCCGTGCCGCACCCATTCCTCGCGCGCCGGGTGGATGAAGCTGGAGTGCTCACCGATTTCCTGCCGGTGGATGAGAAGCTCGTGCGCCGGCAGGACTTCCCGTATGCCTATGTGCTCAACGGCGCGATCTACCTCAACCGCTGCGCCTCGCTCCGGACCGCGCGCACTTTCCAACCGCCCGGCGCACTGGCCCTGATCATGCCGCGCGAGCGCTCGCTCGACATCGACACGCCACACGACCTGCGCCTCGCGGAACAGCTCCTGACAAAATGACACCCATCGAAATTGCCGGACGCCGCATCGGCCCGGGCCAGCCGTGCTTCGTCATCGCCGAGGCCGGCGTAAATCACAGCGGCAGCACCGCGCTGGCGCTCCGCCTCGTGGATGCCGCCGCGGAGGCGGGCGCGGACGCCGTGAAATTTCAGACGTGGATCACCGAGAAGCTCGTGGCCGCGGACGCGCCGCTGGCCGCATACCAGCGGCAGAACATCGGCGCAGCGCAGAGCCAGTTTAAAATGCTGAAGGCGCTCGAACTCAGCCAGGACGCCTTTCGCGAGATCAAGAGTTACGCGGAGCGCCGCGGCATTCTGTTTCTCTCGACGCCGGACGAGGAGGACAGCGCGGATTTCCTGCACGCGCTCGGGGTGCCGCTGTTCAAGATCGGCTCCGCGGAAATCGACAACCTGCCGTTCATCGCGCACGTCGCCAGCCTCGGTCGGCCGATGATCCTCTCGACGGGCATGGCGTGGCTTTCCGAAGTCGAGCTGGCCGTGCGGACGGTTCGGGACGCGGGCCACGCACCGCTCGCCCTGCTTCATTGCGTCTCCGACTACCCGGCGTCGCCGGCGGACTGCAACCTGCGCGCGATGTCCACGATGGCTGCGGCCTTCGGTTGCCCGATCGGATTTTCCGATCACACCATCGGGCTGAGTGTCGCGTGCGCGGCGGTCGCGAGCGGCGCTTGCATCATCGAGAAACACCTCACGCTCGACACGGAGATGGCGGGTCCAGATCACCGGCTGTCGCTGAATCCGGAGGGGTTCCGCGCCTTTGTCACCGCCCTCCGCGAGGTCGAGGCGGCGCTGGGCGACGGGCGGAAAAAGCCGGTCGCAGCCGAAGAGGCGACGCGCGTCGCGGTGCGCAAAGTCGCCGTGGCCTGCCGGTCGCTGGACGCCGGCGAGACGCTGGTGGCCGGCGATTTCCTGCTGCGTCGCGCGAGCGGTGGAGTGCCGCTGGCCGCGTCGTCGCGGCTGGTCGGACGGCGAATGAAGGTCGCCCTGACCGCGGGCTCACCCATCGCATGGACCGACCTCGAATAACCTTTGTCTCCACGGGTCGGGCCGATTTCGGCGCGATCTCGGAAGTGTTGCGCGTGGCCGGCGAGCGGCTCCAGCCACGGCTCATGCTGTGCGGTGATGCGGAGGTGTTGCAGGCGGAGACGGCCGGCTGGGAGACGCTGGTGGTCGGTGGACTGGCCGAGGTTGACTCGGGGAGGGACGCCAGTTTGCGCGTCGCGCAGGTGACGCGCGCGCTGGCTGCGGAGTTTGGTGAAAATCCGCCGGACATCGTCCTAGTCGCCGGTGATCGCTACGAGTTGCTCGGTGTGCTCGGGGCGGTGATTCCGAGCGGCATCCCGCTCGCGCACATCTCCGGCGGTGAAATCACAGAAGGCGCGTTTGACGAGCAGGTGCGCCACTCGGTGACCAAGGCGGCGCATGTCCATTTTGTTGCCAATCCGGTGTTTGCCAGCCGGCTGCACCGCATGGGTGAAGAAGCATGGCGTGTGCATCTGACTGGCGACCCCGGTCTCGACGGGATCGCCCGCCTCGACTTGGCCGACACCGCGGCGCTCCGTGCGCGGCTCGACTTGCCCATCGGCCGGAATCTGGTCCTCGTCGCCTACCATCCCGTGACCAATGAACCGGAGAGCACTTGGCGGGAGTGGGCCGCCATTCAGGCAGCCCTGGAGGACCATGCCGGTCCGGTGGTCGTGACGGGCAGCAACCGCGATCCGCAGAGCGCGCGGCTGCGGGCGCTGCAGCAGGCGTGGTGTCCGGGGCGGCCGAGTCGGCGCTACGTGGAGCATTTGGGGCAGCGAAATTTCCTCACGCTTCTCGCGTTGGGCGGCTGCCTCATCGGCAACAGTTCCTCCGGGATCTGGGAAGCACCGAGTCTCGGCGCGCCCGCGATCAATCTGGGGCACCGCCAGCAAGGACGGCTCCGCGGAGCCAATGTCATCGACGTGCCGGAGCCCGAGGCCGCGCCGCTCGGCGACGCGTTGCGCCGCGCGCTCGACCCGGCGTTTCGCGCGCAGGCCAGCGCCCTTCCGAATCCCTACGGCGACGGGAAATCCGCGCCGCGCATCGTCGAGGTGCTCGCCGCGCTCCCACCGCGCGCGCGGCTGCTGCACAAGCGTTTCAACGACTCACCGTGACCGAACTCGTCCAATTTTCCACCGCCGAGACCGGGGCGTGGCGGGAGGCCTTGCGGCGTTTCGCGCCGGGCGACGATATCTATTTTCGACCCGAATATGCGGCGATCAGCGAAGCCAATGGCGAGGGCCAGGCGGAATGCTTGCTCGTCACCGACGGCGCGTCGGCTCTGCTGCTGCCGGTGCTGAAGCAGAGCATTCCCGGCCATCCGGCGCTCTGCGATGTGCAAAGTCCCTACGGCTACGGTGGCCCGCTGGTGGTCGGCGCGGAGGCGGGCTTCCTCGGGCGCGCCTGGCGGTTGATCCGTGAAAAATGGCTGCACGATGGTGTGGTCGCGGCCTTCCTGCGCGGCCATCCGCTGGTCGCGAATGAAGGGTGGTTCGGGCCGGAGTGGGAAGTCACTTTCAACCGCACCACGCTCGCCGTGGATTTGCGGCACGGGGCGGTCGCAGCCTTCGCGCATCCCGGCGCGCGCAAGCACCGGCGCGACACCGTGCAGGCCCTGCGCAGCGGAGCGACGGTGCATTTTCTCCCGCTCGAAGCGACCGCGCTCGGGCGTTTTCGCCAGCTCTACTCCGCGACCATGCAACGGCTCGGAGCGGGCGCGGAATATTTCTTTTCCGCAGCGTATTTTAGCGCGCTCGCCGCGCAGTTTGGCGACGCGGCGTCGCTGGTGGAAGTGCGTGAGTCGGCGGAGGGAGAAACGCTGAGCATGGCGCTCATTTTCTGGGGTCCGCAGTGGGCGCACTATCATCTCAGCGGTCGTCATGGGGAGGGCGGGAATGCTTCGCACCTTCTGCTGCAAGCCGTGGCTGAGGAGGCGGCACGACGCAATTTGGATGCCCTGCACCTCGGCGGCGGGCGCACGCCCGCGCCCGAAGATTCGCTCCTCCGCTTCAAGCACTGGATCGGCAACGCCACGCACCGGTTTCATACCGCCCGTTTGACCGTCAACCGCGACGCTTACAATGATCTGGTCGCTGCGTGGCGCGCTGCCCATCCTGAGGACATGCCGACATGGTTCCTGGCGTACCGCGAGAGTCCGCGCAGCCACCCCAAACCGCTTATCGAAACATCATGAACACCACGCCAAGTTGGGACCCGATCTGGGAGAAAATTTTCAGCACACAGGAGTGGGGCAAATACCCGCCAGAGCACGTCATCCGGTTTATCGCCCGCCGCTTTTACAAAGTGCCTGACCGTCGCCAGATCAAGCTGCTCGACATCGGGGCCGGAACGGGTGCCTGCACCTGGTTCATGGCCCGCGAGGGCTTTGACGTCTCGAGCATCGAAGCCTCGCCCAGTGCCGTGCAACAGGCTCGGGAGCGTTTTGCCCGTGAAGGTTTGACGGGCGACCTCCGCGAGGGAAATTTTGGGCAGCTTCCCTGGCCAGACCACACCTTCGATGCGGTCGTGGAAAACGCCTCGCTGTGTTGCAATCCGTTTGCGCAATGCCAGCAGGTCGTGGCGGAAGTGCTTCGCGTGCTGAAGCCTGGAGGACACTTTCTCTCAAGCAACCTGAGCAACGAAACTTCGGGCACCAGCACGGGAGAAAAAGTAGGCCGCAACGAATATCGCGTGCTCCACGAAGGCCCGCTGCACAACCGCGGCTTCGCCCTCCTCATGGACCGCGCGCAAATCGACGAACTGTATGCGCCGTTCACCGACGTCTTGGTCGAGAAAGCCACCTGGACGACCGGGGCCATGACCCAAAAAATCGACTGGTGGATTGTGGAATGCCGGACGCCGGAGTCGTGAACTCGCCCCTCCGACCTTATCTGGTGAAGAGCTTTGAAACGCTATTCATCCGCTACTCGCCCGAGTGGATCACGCTCGCCCTCGATATGGTCGAGGAGCATCGCGAACTCATGGCGGGAGACTTCACGGTAAAATTCCCGGACGCGGGCACTCGCCTGAACTTTGACGAAGCGCTGGCGGACAAGATCGAAACGGACACCACCATCCTCGCGCCGCTGCTTTACCGCATCGCGCACGGCATCTTCCGGCGCGACCCGCAGCACGCCGCGCTGCCGTATTTTGCGCAAGTAATGAAGCTCCGGACCGGCATGGAAATCTATTACAGCACGGTGATCGGCCCGCGGTTTCTGGTCATGCACGGTATCGGCACCGTCGTTGGCCCCCGCAGTGTCATCGGCAGCGATTTCATGATCTACCAAGGTGTTACGCTCGGGCAGCGGCGGGTCCTTCAGCCGAAGGAGCGCATGGTCATCGGCGACCACTGCACGGTGTTTGCCGGGGCCAAGCTGATCGGTAATCTCCGCATCGGTGACCACGTGAACGTCGGGGCGAACGCCGTCTTGCTCACCGACGCGGAATCGAATTCCACCTACGCCGGCATCCCCGCCGTGAAAGTGCGCTGACACGAAACCCCACCGCTTTTTGAAAACCCATCCGCTCGACGAAACCCTGTGGGTCGCACCCGAGGCGACGATCCACGAGGCCATGCGGCGCATCAACGCCAGCGCGCTCGGCATCGTGCTTGTGCTCGACGCCGGGCGCCGCCTGCTCGACACGCTGACGGACGGTGACTTGCGCCGCGCGATCCTCGATGGCTCGCCGCTCGACGCGCCGGTGCGCGGGGCCATCGAACTGAAAGGCGCGGCCCATCCGCACCCATGTGTCGCCCCCGTGGGGAGCGATTCCGCGACGCTGCTTGCGCTGATGCGCACGCACGTAATCCGCCAGATTCCGCTGATTGATGCCGAGCGCCGCGTCACCGGCTTGGTCACGATCGATGATTTGCTGCCGGAACAGGCCCCGCTCCAAGCCGTGGTCATGGCCGGCGGGTTTGGCTCGCGGCTCACTCCGCTGACCGACGAGATGCCCAAGCCGATGCTGCACGTCGGCGACAAGCCGATCCTCGAACACATCGTCGGGCAGTTGCAGCAGGCGGGCATCCGCCGCGTGAGCTTTACCACGCACTACCGGCCCGAGGCCATTGAGGAGCATTTCGGCGACGGGGAAAACTTCGGGCTCGAAATCGCGTACGTGAACGAGGACCAGCCGCTCGGGACGGCGGGTGCGCTCAGCCTGCTCGCGCCTTGCGAAGAGCCGATGCTGGTGATGAACGGCGACATTCTCACCCGCGTGGATTTCCGCGCGATGCTCGCCTTTCACCGCGAACACGGCGCGGACCTCACGGTGGGCGTGCGGCAATACGACATGAGCGTGCCGTATGGCGTCGTCCGCTGCGAAGGCGCCGTGGTGCGCGCGATCGAGGAAAAGCCGGTCGTGAACTTTCTCGTGAACGCCGGGATCTACCTCATTGAACCGGCGGCGCACCGGAGCATCCCGCCCGGGCAACGCTTTGATATGACCGACCTCATCGCCAAACTCACCGCCAAAGGCCGCTCCGTGGCTGCGTTTCCCATCGTCGAATACTGGCTCGATATCGGCCGCCACGGCGACTACGCGCAGGCCCAGCAGGACTTCAAATCGTGGGAGGCCGCACGATGAACTGGGCAGGAAAACGCGTGCTCGTGACGGGTGCCGGCGGGTTCATCGGCAGCCACCTCGCGGAGCGGCTCGTTGCGCTCGGGGCGAAGGTGCGAGCGCTGGTGCATTACAACGCGCTCGGCAGTTCCGGCTGGCTGGATCATTCGCCGGTGCGGGAAAGCGCGGAGGTAATGGCCGGCGACATCTGCGACCGCGACAGCGTGCGCCGCGCGGTCGAGGGGCGCGAGGTCGTCTTCCATCTCGCGGCGCTCATCGCCATTCCCTACTCCTACCACGCGCCGGAGTCCTATATCCGGACGAACATCCAGGGCACGCTCAACGTCCTTCAGGCGGCGCGCGAGACGGGCGTCAAATGCGTGGTTCACACGTCCACGAGCGAGGTCTATGGCACCGCGCAGTACGTGCCGATCGACGAGGCGCACCCGTTGCAAGGCCAGTCGCCCTACTCAGCCAGCAAGATCGGCGCGGACAAGATCGCGGAGGCTTTCCATCTCTCTTTCAGCGTGCCCGTGGTGACGGTGCGCCCATTCAATACCTTTGGCCCGCGTCAGTCCGCCCGCGCCGTGATCCCCACGATCATCGCGCAATTGCTCGCGGGGGAGAAGGTGCGCCTCGGCAGCCTGCGCCCCACGCGCGATTTGAATTTCGTCGCGAACACCGTCGAAGGTTTTGTGCAGGCGGCGGCGACGCCCGCCGCACTTGGCCAGACGATCAACCTCGGCAGCGGGCGGGAGATCAGCATCGGCGACCTCGCAGAGACCATCGCGCGCCTCATGGGCCGGCCGATCACCATCGAAAGCGAGGACCAGCGCGTCCGCCCCGAAAAAAGCGAAGTCGAACGGCTCCTCGCGAGCCACGCCCGCGCGACGGCGCTGCTCGGCTGGACGCCCGCCGTCTCGCTCGAAGACGGACTCCAGCAGACCATCGGGTGGCTCGCCGACAACCGTGAAAAATACCGCTCTCATGCCTACGTCATTTGAGCCCGCAGCGTGGGCCTCCGCCGACGCCATCGCGCTGTGCGCCCCGGAGCTGGGCGGCAATGAGTGGCGCTACGTCAAAGACTGCCTCGACACGGGCTGGGTCTCATCGGTCGGGGCCTACGTCGATCGTTTCGAGCGGAGCGTGGCGGATTACGTTGGGACGAAGTTTGCCAGCGCCACGGTCAACGGCACCGCGGCGCTGCATGTCGCGCTGCGCGTCGCCGGCGTCGAACCGGATGATGAAGTGCTCGTCTCCACGCTCACCTTCATCGCACCCGCCAATGCGATTCGGTACGCTGGCGCGTGGCCCGTCTTCATCGATGCCGAACCGGATTTCTGGCAAATGGACCCGCAGCGTGTCGCCGATTTTCTCGAAAACCAATGCTCCGTTCGCGACGGCGTCCTGCGCAACCGCGCCACGGGCCGGCGCGTCCGCGCGCTGCTCCCAGTCCACATCCTCGGACATCCCGTGGATCTTGACCCACTGCTCGAGCTGGCGCGAAAGTTTGGCCTGCCCGTCATCGAAGACGCCACCGAATGTCTGGGCGCAAGCTACCGCGGAGCGCGCGTCGGACGTGGCGGCGACATCGCGTGCTTCAGCTTCAATGGGAACAAGATCATCACCACCGGCGGCGGCGGCATGATCGTGACGGACAACGAAGCGTGGGGACAGCGGGCGAAATACCTCACGACTCAGGCCAAGGACGACCCGGTCGAATACGAGCACCACGAGATCGGCTACAACTACCGGCTGACCAACATTCAGGCCGCGCTGGGCTGCGCACAGTTGGAACAGCTCGACGGCTTCATCGCCGCCAAGCGCCGCATCGCCGCCGCCTACCGCACCACTCTGGCCGATGTGCCCGGCGTCACGCCGATGCGCGAAGCCGCGTGGGCCGGGAGCATCGCGTGGCTTTTCACCGTGCGGATCGCCCCGGCGGTTTTCGGGCGCGGCAGCCGCGAATTGCTCACCGCGCTCGGTGCCGAAGGCATCCAGACGCGCCCGCTCTGGCAGCCCATGCACCGCTCCGCCGCCCACGCCGGCAGCCCGTGCGTCGGTGGTGAGATTGCCGACGCCCTTTGCGCGGAATGCCTGAGCCTGCCTTGTTCCGCAGGGCTCACCGCCGCCGCGCAGGAGCGCGTGCTGCAGGCCATCGTAGCGCTCGCCGGAGGCGCTGCGTCATGAGCGCCATCACCGAAAATGAAAATCAGCGGCGCCCAGGCACGAGCGCGGCCCGGCAGTTTTTTTGGCGGGCCATGCAGCGGCTCAACTTGATGAAACCGAAGAAGCGGCGTTTCCAGGTCTTCACCGATTTGTTTCTCGCACGCCTGCGGGAAACGCCGGCCGGTCGGCCCGCGGTTGCGAACGGAAGCGCCGTCGGAATTTTGGTCACTCCGTGGCTGCAAACGGCAGTGCCGTTTTTCAGCGTGGAGTGTGCGCGTAAACTGGCCGCCGAAGGCCAGCGGGTGTCAATCCTGTGGGACCCGCACAACCTCTTCGGCAATGCTCCCGATGCCGAAGAAGTGACCCAGTTGGAGCGCGTGATTGAAGCGCTGCGTGACGAATTTGAGATCGTCCGCGTGCCGGCAAATCCGGTCGCCAGCCATGACGATGCCGCGTTTTTCGCGGAGCTGGTCTTTGAAAACGCCGTGCAGAAAATGCGCGGTGAAGCCGGCGCGCGGGAGTTTCTCGCTGCCCACCCGGAGATGGTCGAAGGCCTGCGCTCTCACATCATCCGCGTCAGGGATTTTTTGCGCGCCCGCACTTTCGACTGGCTCTTCATTCCCGGCGGAGTATGGGCGCTGAGCGGTGTCTGGTGCGGGGTGGCGTCGGAATTGGGAGTGCCCTTCACCACCTTCGATTCCGGGTCCACCACCCTGCTCCTTGGTCACGATGGCGCGACCGCGCATTTTCCCGATGTGCAAAAGCTGGCGTCGGAAATAACGGCGCTCTGCCGCCACGATGCGGCGGAGCGGGAGCGCATCACGCACCGCGCTCAGGAGCAGATGCGCACCCGCATGCGCGGCGACGATGAATATCGGTTGCAGCCCGTCGCCTCGTCCGCCGCCGCGGGGCATCGCTGGGACATTGTGGTGCCGCTGAACCTGCGCTGGGACTCCGCGGCGATGTGCCGGAAGCACCTTTTCGAGAACGTGCGCGACTGGCTGGCGCAATTACTCGCATGGGCCGAAGCGACGCCTGGGGTGACCCTGGCCATCCGGCAGCATCCGTGCGAAAAACTGGCCGACTTCCGGGGCGCGGATGATCTCAGCGGGCTCGCGCTGGAGTTCCCCGGTCTCGGCGCGCGCGCCCGGTTTTTTTCCGCCGATGAAGAGGTCAACACCTACGACCTGATCGCCGGAGCGAAGGTGGTTCTGCCCTTTACCTCCCGGGTCGGCATCGAGGGCGTGATGCTCGGCAAGCCGGCGATCCTCTGCGCCCGCTGCCACTACGCCGGCTGTGGTTTTGCGGAAACGCCGGCGACCGTGGACGAATATTTTGCGCTGATTGGCAGGGCCGTGAGCGGACATTTGCCCGTCCCGGCAGAGGCCCGTCTGGCCGCGGCCGTGACCTATTATCTCGCGGAAACCTGTCTCGAGTTGAAAACGGATTTCACCCCGATGCCGGCCGATTTCATGAAGTGGGTGAAGCAACCCGCGACCGAGATCTGGCGCACTCCGGAGAACGGGGATTTGCTCGAATCCTTGCTGACGCGCGAATCGCTGGCCCGCCTTCGCCACCGTCGTTCCTCCGCGGCCTTGAGATGATGCTAGATTTCTTACGAAGATCGCCGGACGCTGCCGGATTTTTACGCGATGGGTGCAGCGGTCGCCCACATTAACGGATGATGAAACAGTTATGAACAGGGAAGCAATTCTCGGCATCGGTGCCTTGGGCCACGATGCCGCCAGCGCGCTGGTCTGCGCGGAGACCGGAGAAATTCTCTACGCCATCGCGGAAGAGCGGCTGAGCAACTTGAAGCATAGCTGGCAGTTCCCATACGGCAGCATCCAGGCCGCCCGCCGGCATGCGTCCGACCACGGCTTTCAAATCGTGGAAGCTGCGATCAACTACCGGCCGGAGGAATTTTCGACCGGCACGCTGCGGCGCGAGATCACGTCCATTCTCGACGATCCGCAAAAGACGGGTGAATTGATGGAACTGCTGGGACAGCTCATCGTCTTCGGGGACTTTTTTCAGCCGGGAAGTTTTTCCGACGAACAAGTGCGGAGCTGGCTGAAAACCCACCAAGTGGAACCCCGTCTCCACGAGCCGCTGTGCCGGCGGATCGGCTGGTATTTCAACTGGTCGGTCAAATATCGCCGCATTGGTGACATGGTGGCCGCCCTGTTGCCGGGAGTTCCTGTCCACCACGTCAATCACCACCTCTGCCACGCGACCTCGACGTATTATTCTTCCGGCTTTGACCGATCGTGCATCGTCACCTGGGACGGGCAGGGCGAATCGCAGACGGCCTGTGTCTATCGCGCCGGGCCGGAGGGCGTCCAGCTCGTCGCGGAAACGCCGTGGCCCTTCAGTCTTGGGATGCTCTACTTCGGCGTAACGAACCACCTCGGCTTCAAGCTCGGGGACGAGTTCAAGGTCATGGGCATGGCTGCGTATGGAAAGCCGCGCTTCTACGAAGCGCTGCGCGACATTGTCGCGTTCGACAAAGGGCCGGCCATCCGGCTCCGGCAGACGGACATTTATGCGCGCCAGGAGATTCTGGACGGGCACCACTGGTATTATTTCACCAAGAAACTGGGATTGTTCGCGGCGCAGAGATCGGGGCGCCAGCCGCTGTTGCAGGAACACTTCGATTTGGCGGTCTCCGTCCAGAAAGTCTTTGAGGACGTCGGCGTGGAATTTGCGCGGCTGGCCCTCGCGGAAACCGGCGAGAAAAATCTCTGCCTCAGCGGAGGCGTAGCGCTGAACGGCTTGATGAACGAAGCCATCCGCCGCCAATCCGGTTGCTCGGAGATCCATGTGTTTCCGGCTGCTGGAGATGACGGCACGGCGGTCGGGGCGGCATGGCAGCGGGTCTTTAAGGGTGGAAAAATGCGGTCGCGCAAACTGGCTCTTCCATTCCTCGGCGGAGGCTTCGGCGATGAGGAAATCCGCCGCGAACTTTTGCAAATGCGCGTCGTGTTCGAGGAGCCCGCCGACATCAACGAGCGCATCGCAGAGGCGCTCGAGGCGCATGAGATCGTCGCGCGTTTTCACGGGCGTTCGGAGTTCGGCCCGCGCGCGCTCGGCAACCGCTCCATCCTCGCCAACCCCGCGCGGCCAGAGATGAAGGATATCTTGAACGAGCGCATCAAGCACCGCGAAGCCTTCCGCCCGTTTGCACCCGCGTGCCTGGTGGAAAATGCCGCCGAGTATTTCGACCTCGAGGTCGAGGCGCCCTACATGCTCCTGATCGCGCAGGCCCGCCCGCTCGCGCATGAGAAAATCCCCGCGGCGGTGCATGCCGACGGCACTTCGCGGGTCCAGACCGTTTCCCGCGAGGGCCACCCGGATTTCTACAAGACCATCGAAGCCGTGCACCGGCGCACCGGGACACCGGTGGTGATCAACACCAGCTTCAACATCAATGGCGAGGCCATCGTGGAGACCCCGCAGGACGCGGTCGAATCCTTCGCGCAGATGGACATTGACCATCTCGCCATCGGAAAGTTCTGGGTCAGCAAGGCGGCCAACACCTTTCCGAAAATGTCCGACGCGGAATTCCTCGAGATCCGCAAGAAACGTTTTTCCGCGGCGCACGACCATGTGCTCGCGCGCTACGACATCAATCGCGACTACTTCGCGCGTCCGGGATACAAGCCCGGCCACGGCGGCGGTATGCTTGCCGGATTGTTCCGCGCCATTTCTTCCCGCAAAAAGAAATGATCCCGTTGCTGAAGCGCTGGTTTCGGCGCGCCAAGTTCGACGCGCCCGGCGTGTACCTTGATCCTTCCGTCCAGATCCTCGGGATGGATTCGGTGGAGATCGGCGAGGGTGTGGTGATGGGGGAGCAGAGTTGGCTCAACGTGAACCATCGCGGGGGGGACACGAAGGCCATCGTCATCGGGAAGTTCACTTTTGTCGGTCGCCGCGCTTTTTTTACCAGCGGTTCGCGGATCACCGTCGGGCCTTACTGCGTGCTCGGCCCCGAGTGTCATTTTCTGGGCGCGGCGCACAGTTTTTCCGATCCCTTCAAGCCGAGTTTGGTCGCTGGAGTGACCGACACCGGCGTCATCGACATCGGCGCAAATTGTTTTCTCGGCGCTCGCGCCTCTTTCCTGGCCGATTGTCATGTCGGTTTCGGCTCGGTCATTGGAGCGGCGGCGGTCGTTCGCGGAACCATCCCCCCTCTCAGCCTCGCGGTGGGAAATCCCGCGCGGGTAATCAAACGGTACGACGTAGCGGGAGCCCGATGGGTCCATGCCGACGCACTTCCGTCTGGCGCCGGATTCCCGTCCGAGGAGGAGTATCTGGCGACCCTTTCAAAATTGGACGGGCAGTGCCGGCATTTTTCCAAAAGCGCCCGGATCGCCGCGTCGAGCTGCCTTGGCAGCCTGTGAACAGCGCGCTGCATCTCGGCCTGGTGATGCAAGGCGGCTCGTCGTGGGCGGGCGGGGCGGAGTACGTGAAGAACCTGCTCCTCGCGACCCGCGCGGCCGCCGTGGAGGAAGACTGCGTTCTGCGGGTCACGCTCTTCACCGGTCATCCGCTCGAACCGGTCTGGCACGCGCAATTCGCCGCCCTCGCCGAGATCGTCCGCCTGCCGCTGCGCCCGCGCCGGCTCAACCGCTGGCTGCGTCTCGGCAATCGCACCCTGGCCCGCGCGCTCCGCGCCCGCGGCATCGACTTCCTGTTTCCGCTCACCTACGAAAACGCTTCCACGCTGGGCCTCCACTTTCCAGTCGCGCCCTTTCTCGGCACGACCCGCTGGGCCGGCTGGATTCCCGATTTTCAACACCGGCATCTGCCGCAACTCTTCGACGCCGCGGACCTGCGGCTGCGCGACGAAGGCATCGCTCACCTCGCGGCCGAGGCTCCCGCCATCGTCTTCAGCAGCGAGGCTTCCGTGGGCGATTTCCACGCCTTCTGGCCCGACACTCCGATCCGGCCTTTCGTGCTGCATTTCTGCACTGTGCCCGAAGAGGACTGGTTTCGCGGCGATCCGGCGACCGCGCAAAGGCAGTATGCGCTGCCCGACCGCTTTCTGCTCGTGAGCAATCAATTCTGGCAGCACAAAAATCACTCGACCGTCTTCGCCGCCCTCGGATTGCTGGCACAGCGCGGGGTGCA
This sequence comes from Chthoniobacter sp., assembly GCA_031424395.1. Taxonomy (GTDB): domain Bacteria; phylum Verrucomicrobiota; class Verrucomicrobiia; order Chthoniobacterales; family Chthoniobacteraceae; genus Chthoniobacter. The sequence continues at coordinate 10,346 of JANPHJ010000278.1, read as the reverse complement.
TCCCCATGTGGTCTGCACCGGCAGCCTGCACGATTACCGGGGGAAGGCGCACGTTCAACGGCTGCGGGAACAACTCACCGGACTGGGCCTCGGGGAGCAGGTCGCGCTGCTCGGCCAGATCCCGCGGAGCGCGCAGGTGCAGCTCATGCGCCGCTGCGTGGCGGTGGTGCAGCCTTCGCTGTGCGAAGGCTGGAGCACCGTCGTTGAAGACGCGCGGCTGCTGGGCAAGCCGGTCGTGCTTTCCGATCTCGCGGTGCATCGCGAACAGAATCCGCCGGGGGGGCGCTTCTTCGCCCGCGCGTCGGCGGAAGAACTCGCCGCCACGCTCGCGGAGGTTTGGACTTCACTCCCGCCCGGTCCCGATTTGGCGGCGGAGGCAACGGCCCGCGCCACCGCGCGCGAGGCGGTGGGTGTGTTCGGCCGGCGGTTCTTGCGCTTTGCGCGTGCCGGTACAGACTCCGTTTCCTAAGTTCCCAAGCCCCGTCTTTTGCCCGTCCCAAGATAAACCTCATGCTGCCCGCAGAATCATCGCCTGACGAATGTTTGCCGGCTTTGCGCGAGGCCCGCCGGTCACCTCTGAAGGCGTTCGCGGGGCCGGCCCTGCTCATCATCGCCTGGGCGGTTTTCTCTTGGGGAATTTGGAACGCGCGGGTGGGTTTTGGCGAAGACAACGTCCCGCTGGTGGCAGCGATGCACGCAGTTGAGGAGGGTTCTTATCCGCATGGTCTTTACACCCTTTCCTACACGCTGCTGCTGCGCTGGGTGACGGCCGACCCGATCACCGCCGCGCTCGCGATGCGCGCTGCGGTCTCGCTCTTCACCACGCTCTGCCTGCTTTACGTCCTCTCAGCCTTTCACGGGTATGTGCGGCGCAGCGCAGTGCTGCTCGGCTGCGCGGTGTGGATGGTTTCCCACTGCAATACGCCGGTGGTGCAGGCCTCGAATTTGAGTCCGTTCACTTTTGGCATTGCGGCGTTGGGCCTCGGTTGGTTGCTGCGGCGGCGTTCGTGGAGCGGGCTCGCCGGTTTCGCGCTGGCCATCGCAGTCGCGGTAAACCTGCGACCGGAATATGCCGCGCCGGGCGTGCTGATCGGCGGCGTCACCGGGACGACCTTGCTTTGGCAAAGTGCCAAAGGCCGTATCAGCAGGGCGCGCTTTTGGGGCCTCTTCGCCGTCCTGCCGATTCTGGCCGGACTGGCGGTCGCGCCGAAATTCCGTCCGGGGAGCACCATGGATAGCTACCTTCTCTTCGGCCTGGCGCAGTGCTACGCGACTTTTTACAAGGCCGAACACCCCGCGGCGCCCTTGCAGCCGATGATTGAATATCAGGGGCTGCTCGACGACACCTTCGGGCATCCGACCAGTTTTGCCGGAGCGATCGGCAACAATCCGCGCGAAGCCTGCCGCTACTTCGCCCTGAACAGCCTCACCAATCTCAGCCGGCTCGTGCCGACGCTCCTCAGCACCCGGGACACCCGGCACCCGGGCAGCTTCCTGACCGGGCGCATCCATGTGCTGCTGCTGATGGCGGCACTCCTGGCCGGCGGCATTCTCCTCGCCCGGCGAATCGTTTCGGCAGTTCGCCGTGCCGTCACGGAGTCGTGGAGGGAAGCGCTCCGCCGCGCTCTCCGGGAGCACGGCGCGCTTCTGTGGAAACTGCTGCTCGTGGTGCTTTTCGCCTCGGCATCCTCGGTGGCGATCATCCTGCTCGTGCCCGTTTCGCGTTACTGGATTACCTGCGCGCCGCTGCTTTTCCTGACCGTCGCGGCCTGTTTCGACTCGCTGCTGCGGCTGCGGTTTCTGGCGCAAAGATCCTGGCTCCTGTGGGCCCCGGCGCTCGCGCTCTTGTGTCGTCCGCTCTTCCTGGGAATGGATTCGAACGAAAACTATGAAGTGACCGCGCTGCGCTCGATCCTTCCGCAGTTGCCCGAGCACCCCGTCGTCGCCGGACTGTGGGCGGATCCGTATCAAGCGTATGTATTTCGGGGAAAAGCCGTTCTGGTCAATCTCCACGAGGCGGGAGTAAAGGGATTGGAGGAAGGGCGCTATGACGTTTTGCTGATCGATCCCATGCTCCGGTCCTCCCGGGCCTGGCATGAAAACCGCGCGTTCTTCGAAGCGTTCGAAGCGGACCCGGCGCGCTTCGGCTACGTCAAGCTGACCGGCGTTTTCACCGGACCCCAAGATGTCTATTTCTCGCCGCGGGCGAAACGCAACCAATGAGGCTTCCACGCATGGCCGCGGCGCTGGCGGAATCGTGATCTTTGGCCCGTGGTAACCTTGCCCGTCATCAGCGTCGTCACGCCGTCTTTCAATCAGGCGGAGTTTCTCGAAACGACTTTGCTCAGCGTGCTCGGGCAGCGCTATCCGGGGCTGGAATATTTCGTCCTCGATGGCGGCAGCACGGATGGGAGCGCGGAGATCATCGGCCGGTTTTCCAGCGAGTTGGCCTTTTCTGTTTCCGAGCGCGATGGCGGGCAGGCGGAGGCGCTGAACCGCGGCTTGGCGCGCGCGACGGGAAAGATTCTCTGCTGGCTGAACAGCGACGATTACCTGCTGCCGGGCACGCTCGCGCGCGTCGCCGCACTCCTCGGCCCGGTGCTCGACAAGCCCGTCGTGCTGACCGGCGGCGCGGTGCTTTTTCGCGAGCGGGAAGCGGAGGCATGGGTGCGCTTTCCACCGCCGTGCGATCCGGCGCGGCTGCGGCGGATCAATGAGCTCACGCAACCCGCGACATTCTGGACCGCCGCCGCCTGGCGCGCGGTCGGTCCGCTCGATGCGTCGCTGCATTACGCTTTCGATTGGGACTGGTTCATTCGCGCGAGCGAGCGGTGCGAGTTCCTGCATGTGCCGGAGCTGTTTGCCGGCTATCGGCTGCACGCCGCGCACAAGTCCGGGAGCGGCGGCGAACGGCGGCGGGCCGAAGTGGGCGAGATCATCCGGCGATACGGCACCGCGGAAACGGCGGCGCACTACCAATGGCTCCTCGCCCATCCGCAGCACTGGGCGTCGGTGCGCCGCTGGCGCGAGGCGCGCGCGCTCTGCCTGCGGCGCGGTCTGCCCGCAGGCTTCGCCACGCTCGCCGTCCCGCAGCTTTGGAATCTGCCCGCGCCGCTCGAACGGTCGGTCGCGGCGGATTGCCTGGAATCCCTTTGATTCACCATGTCCGGGCGCATCTCGATCATCACTCCGACGCTGAACCGGGCGCAGTTCCTCGCCCCGGCCATCGAGAGCGTGCTCGCGCAGGGGATGGCCGACGTGGAGCACATCGTCGTCGATGGCATGTCCACGGACGGCACGGTGGAATTGCTCGCACGGTATCCTCATCTGCGCGTGCTCCGCGAGCCCGATACCGGGCTCTACGATGCAATCAACAAGGGTCTGCGCGCCGCCCGCGGGAACATCGTTGGATTGCTCAATAGTGACGATCTCTACGCGCCGGGGGCGTTTTCCGCAGTGGTGGACGCCTTTCGCGCCCCCGGGGTGGAAGTGGTCACGGGCGGCGCGGAAATCTTCCAAGCCGAGGCCAATGGCACCGAGAGCGTGCTGGCCGCATTTCGCGAGCGCGGTGCTTTGGAACTGAATCTGCACAACGTCTTGCTCGGGGTCGGCCTCATCAATGCGCGCTTTTTCCGGCGCGATCTTTGTGCCCGCGTCGGTCGGTGTGACCTGCGGTTCCGCATCGCGGCCGACCGCGAATTTCTGCTCCGGGCGGCGCTTTGCCGGCCGCACGAAACGATCCTTCCGAACCTCGTTTACCGTTACCGCCAGCATGCCGGCTCGCTCACGATCAATGGGCTGGAACGCAACGTGGCGACCTGGCGGGCGGAACATGTGGAGATCGCCGAAAAGCATCTCGCAGGCTCCGGTCTGCAAGCAGCGGATCGCAGCTTGTTGCGCGCCCTGCATTCCCGCGAAAGCGCCGCGCTCGCCGTGCGGAGCTTGCAAGCGGGTCAGTGGCGCGAAGCCCTTGCCTGGACGCGGCGGGGCTGGGCGATCCAGCCGGCCTGGCCGCTGGCATTCGGCCGTTGGCTGGCCGGAGACATTTTGCAGCGCTGCCGGGGTCCGCAGACCGTGTCACGCTGACGATGGTGGATACCCCATGGAATTTTCCTCCGACACTCCCAAGCCTTTGGTCAGCATTATTCTCCCCGTCTATAATCGCGCGCAAACCCTGGCGCGCTGCGTGGAAAGTGTGCGGGCGCAGACGTTCGCCGATTGGGAATTGGTCGCGGTCGATGATGGCTCCAGCGACGCCTCCGCGGCGGCGCTCGAAGCCTTCGCCGATCCGCGCATTCGCGTCCTTCGGCATGAGCGCAACCGCGGTCCGGGCGCCGCGCGCAACACGGCTCTGCGCGCGGCGCGCGGGGAGTTTGTGGCGCTCATCGACTCCGACGATGAATGGCTGCCGCGGAAGCTCGAGATGCAAATGGCGATGCTCCAGGCCGGCGAGTGCGATCTATGCGGTTGCGAATACTGGCTCATCGACGGCGGGCGGGAAACCCTCGTCGCGCTGCCGGATCCGGCGTCCTGGGCCGAGTCGCTGCATACGCAGTGCCGGCTCGGAAACGGCACGACCCTGGTCGTCCGACAGCGCGTGGTGCAGGAAACCGGCCCCCTCGACGAGCAGTTGCGCACCTACGAGGACTGGGACTGGATTCTGCGGATGACGCGCCGCCATCGCTACCAGGTCGCGCGGCAGCCGCTGGCCCGTATTCACGCCTCCGGTCTCCGCTCTTCGCGGGCCTTCGCCGCCGGAGCCGAGCGCTTCCTCGCGAAACACGACGCCGAGTTTGCGCGACTCGGCGACGGTCACCGGCGGCGCGTCCGGAGCGAGCACTTCGGTTTCGTGGCGGCGAACGCCCTTGCCCTGCGGGAGTTTCGCCTCGGCTGCCTCTACCTGTGGAAATCGTTCGCCGCGGCACCACTCGCACATCCCCTGCGGCTCGCCGCCTTGCTCCTCGCGCCGGTCGATGCCTGCTGCGGCACCTCCCTGATCGTGCGCGCGGCGGAAAGGCTGCGCCGCCGGCGGGAAAAACCCCGGCCAGCGCCGTGAAGTCCGCCGTCCTCTCCAGCTTTTTGCCCGCCTGACGATGAACCATCCCTTTCGCGTGTTGCACGTCATCGACAGCCTCGCGCTCGGCGGCGCGCAGGTGGTGCTGGAGAATCTGCTCGCGCACGCCGACCGGGCGCGCTTCGCACCGGAGGTGGCGTGTATGCACGGGCACGGAGTTTTTTGGGAACGCATCCGCGCGACGGGCGTGCCGGTGCGCTCGCTGTCGTTCGATCATCGTTTTCCGAGCTACGTGCCGGCGCTCGCCTGGCTCATCCTCACGCGGCGTTATGACGTGGTGCACTGTCATCTGCTCGCGGCGAATGTCATCGCGAAACCGCTCGCCGCCCTGCTCCGGGTGCCGGTGCGGATCAACCACGACCACTGCAACGACAAGCTCGCCGACCCGCGGAAGTGGGTGCCCGCGGCGGATCGCTGGACAAATCGCTTTTCCACCCATGTCTGCGCGGTTTCGGAATCGACGCGCCAGTTTCTCATGGCCCACGAGGGTCTGTCCGCGGAGCGGGTGACGACAGTTCACAACGGCATCGACCCCGCCATTTTCCAGCCGCGGCCGGAGGAACGCGCCGCGGCGCGCAAGCGCTGGGCGCTGCCGGACGGGGCGTTCGTCATCGCGGGCATCGGGCGGCTCACCTGGCAGAAAAACTTCGCTCTCTTTCTCGAAGTCGCGGCGGAAATCCTGCCGCGGCATCCGCACGCCGTCTTTGTGCTGGCGGGCACGGGCGAGGATGAGGCGGCCCTGCGCGCGCAGGCCGCGGCGCTCGGGCTCGGCGGGCGCATGCGCTTTCTGGGCTATGTCGGCGAGATGACGGCGTTGTATCCTGCGCTCGACATGCTGCTGCTCACCTCCCGCTACGAAGGGCTGCCGATCACCATCCTCGAAGCCATGGCCGCCGGCACGCCCATCGTCGCCTCGCGGCTCGACGGCGTGCAGGAGGTTTTGCGCGACGGCGAAGACTGCGCGCTCGTGCCGGAAGGCGCGCGCGAAGGTTTCGTGGCGCGGATTAGCGGGCTGATCGCGCAGCCGGCGCTGGCGCGGCGGTATGCGGACGCGGCCCGGGCGAAAGTGCGGGCGCACTATTCTGCCGGGGCGATGACGCGGGCGGTCGAGGCGCTCTATCTGCGCTACCTGGAGCCATCCAAATGAACGGCCTTTTTCAAGACTGGGACGCGAACCGCGGAAATCCGAAAGGGCAGCTCGTGCTGCTGTTTTTCCGCTGGGCGCAATGGCTGCGCGCGCAGCCGTGGTGGCTGCTCGGCGCGCCGGTGCTGGCCGCCTACCGGCTGGGCGTGGAGTGGGTGCTGGGGATCGAGCTGCGCTTTGCCACGCGGGTCGGGCCGGGGCTGCGGCTGTTTCACGGGCAGGGGCTGGTGGTGCATGAGGGCTCGGTCATCGGCGCGGCTTGCACGCTGCGGCAGTCCACGACCATCGGGAACAAGGCGCTCGCGGACGGCACGGCGAGCGCGTGCCCGGTGCTGGGCGACGGCGTGGACGTGGGCGCAAATGCGGTGATCCTCGGCGCGATCACCATTGGCGACCGCGCGGTGATCGGCGCGGGTGCGGTGGTGGTAAAGGACGTGCCGGCGGGCGCGGTGGTGGCGGGGAATCCGGCGCGGGTGATCGCACAGCGGTGAAGCCGCGCCGCTTGTCGGACGGGCGCGGGCTGCCTAGCGTTGCGGGGCATGGACTTCCCCCCCCGCTCACGCCTGCTGCTCGCCCTCGGGACGGGCTGTTTTTTGACCGGCGGCGCGACCGGCTGGCTGCTCCGCAGCGATGCGCCGCCGAGCCCGACGGCGCACGAAACTGCGAATGCGCCGAAGCCGCCCGCGACGTCCGAGGAGTCGTCTGGCGCCGCACCGCTCCGCGCAGCGTCTGCCCCGGTGGAGGAAAGCGGCGGGCGGGCGGCGGCGGCGACGGTGGATTTCGTGGCGGAGGCGCGCGGGGCGATGAGCGAGGTGGACGAATGGGACCGGCTGCGGCGGGTGCATGCGGTCATCGACCAACTCGACCCCGCCGACCTCGAAGCCGCCGCCGCGCAGGTGCGGCTGCTGCCTTCCGGCGAACGCTGGACCATCGCTTGGGTACTGGGCGAACGCTGGGCGCATTTCGCGCCCGCCGCCGCCCTCGCCTATGGAAAAAAGCTTGGCTCCAGCGATACCGGCCGGGCCATCACCGACGGCGCGTTTCAGAAATGGATGGCCGAAGCCCCAGACGCCGTGCGCACCTGGCTGACCGCGCTGCCCCCTGGCCCGGAACGCACTTCCTCCATTCAGACCTTTGCGCAAAAGCTCGCCAAGCGCGATCCCGCCGCGGCTTTGCAGATGCTCGCAGGCCTGCCCCGGAGCCAGCGCGACAACTATGCGTATTCGCAGGTTTTCAGCGCCTGGGCGGCCGACGAGCCGCAGGCCGCTGCGGCCGCCGCGTTGCAGCTTCCGCATGAAGTGCGCGAGCGCGTCACCTCCAGTCTGGCGAGTACCTGGGCGGCGAAGGATCCGGCGGCGGCGCTCGCGTGGGCCGCTCAGCTCGGCGAGGAGCGCGCCCGCCGGAATGCATTGGAAAACGCCGTCACGGCATGGGCGGGCAACGATCCGGCGGCGGCGCTCGCCTGGGCGCGGGGCGTGGGCGAACCAGCCCTGCGCCGCACTTTCACCGAGCAGACGCTCAGCCAGTGGATGCTCAGCGATCCCGCGGCCGCCCAGGCCCAGCTCCTCGCGCTGCCCGCGGGCGAGGAGCGCAATGCCGCGGTGGCCAGGGCCACGCAACTGCTGGCGCGCAGCGACCTGCCCGCCGCGATCCAGCTTCTCGATCAGCTTCCCGCGGGCCGCAAACGCGCCAACGCCATCGGCAATCTCCTCGGCAACTCGGACGTGGCCGGCGACCCGCAGGTGGCCTTGCAGCTCTACGCCATGCTCCCGCCCGGCGAGCAGACCAACCGGGCCGGGAGCGTGGCGAATCGCATGGCGCGGACCGATGTGAACGCCGCGCTGGCCTGGGCCACTGCGCTCCCCGAAGGCGAGGCCCGCCGACGGGCACTCGACAGCGCGACCTCCGTCTGGGCGGAGAGCGACCCGGCCGCGGCGGTGGCCTGGGTGTTGCAAAACACTCCGCCTAGCAATCGCGAAAATTCCCTCGGCAATGCCTATTCCACCTGGATGCAAGCCGCGCCTGACGCCGCCCTCACCTGGGCGCTCGCGCTGCCCGCCGGGAAAGCGCGCGAGGAGCTGCTGACCAACAGCATCGGACAGCTCGCCAACACCGATCCCCGGCGCGCGGCCGAGCTGCTCAGCACCAAACTCCCCGCCGCCAACCAAAGCAACGCCGCCGCCAACCTAGCGAGCAACTGGGCGAACAATGATCCGGCGGCGGCGGCGGCGTGGGCCGGGCAACTGCCCGAGGGTGCCGCCCGCACCAACGCCCTCAACCGCGTGGTGGAAAAATGGGCCGAGGCGGATCCCGCCGCCGCCGCGAGTTGGGTGGATCGTTTTCCCGCCGGCAAGGAGCGCGACAATGTGGTGTCGGCTTTCGCGGGGCATGCGGTCGAGTCCGACCCGGAGGGCGCGCTCGCGTGGGCGGCGACCATCGGCAATGAGAACACGCGCCAGAACTCCATCACCAACCTCGCCGCGCAATGGCTGCGCAACGAACCCGCCGCGGCGCGGAAATGGATCGCGGGCAGCGGGCTGCTGACGGCGGAGCGGAAGGCGGAGCTTTTGAAAAGGGAGTAGCTGCGCGGGCGCGGGGAAGCAGCCAGCTTCCTCCACGGTTGCGCCGCCCGCTCACTTCGCGGCGTGGTCGATTTCGATTTCGTCGAGCCAGCATTTCGCGGTCTCTTTGCCCGCGCCGATGAAGCCGATCCAGCGGAGTTCTTTCATCAGCGGCGTGACGAATTTCAGGCCGTCGGTGCGTTGCGGCTCTTTGCCGGGAAGGGTGAGGGTGACGGCGTAGGTGGCGTCGCTGGCGGGGCCGAATTTGGCGGTGACTTCCACATGCACCCAGGTGTCGGCGGGCAGCTCGGCGAGCTTGCGGCCGGCGGCGGTGAGGTGGCCTTTTTCGATGACGATCATGGGGCCGCTGTGGTAGGGCGAGGCGTCGTCGCGCCATTCGTGGATGAGCTGGAAGGCGGGCTCGGCACGCACGTCGAAGGCGACGCGCGCGGTGCCGTTTTCGACATTGGTGTTGTAGAAAAAGTGCGGCTCGAACTGCGGCTCGACGTCGGGCCCGTCGCTCATTTGCAGGCAGCGCGCGCCTTTGCCCGGGCGGTCCGCGACGACGGCGAGGATGCCGGGTTTTTTGCCGTAGCTGCGGGCGGCGGGCTTGGCGCCGAGCGGGGTGGTTTCAAAGCCGTCGCGGAGGGTGAGCGGCAGGGGTTTGGGTTTGAGGCCGTAGGTCATGGGCGGAAATTCGCGCGTGGCGAGTTTGCGCCACGCGTCGTCGCCGGTAACGCCGGCGAGTTTCCAGTCGAAGGGGATGAAGCCGAGCCGCAGCGCGGGCGACGCGGGGCGCAGGGTCCAGTCGCCGTGCGCGGCGTCGGCGAAGAGCGGGTCGGCGACGACGCTGGTGTTGTCGCGACCCATGAACTGCCAGTCGGCCCATGTTTTCCCGGCGAAGTCTTTGATCGGGCCGTCGGGTTTCCAATAGACGTTGTCGGCCAGCCAGACGCGGCCGTCGGTCCAGTTGGCATCGACGTGGGCGAAGAGCTTCCCGTCGCCGAGCAGCACGATGTTTCGCTCGAAGGCCAAGGCGAGAAAATCCTCGGGTTTGCTGCGGCGCACATGCTCCTCGGCGCAGAAGGCGATGATGTTGTTGCGCACGAGATTGCCGCGTCCGTAGTGCTGGTGGTAGCCGGCGGTCTGGCAGTGGTGGACGAGGTTGTTTTCCCACACAATGCCGGTGGAGCCTTCGTCATTGTACATGCCCCAGCCGCCGTAGCTGGCGCAGCCGATGTCGTGGAAATGGCAGCCGCGGATGGCGGTGCCGGGCTGCGGGCCGAGCGTGTAGATCGCACCCATGTCGCTGAGCACGGCCCAGCCGAGATGGTGGATGTGGCAGTGCTCGACGAGGTTGCGCGCGCAGTTGCCCGCCTGGTAGCCCCACGACCAGCCGATGCTCACGCCGGTGTAGAAAAAATCGGCGATTTCGCTGTGGAGCAGCGTGCAGTCGCTCGCGTGGAAAATGGTGACGCCGATGCCGCCGGTGAAATAGCGGCCCCCGCGGTGGATGATGCAGTTTTCGAGCGTGACGTGGTCGGTCTGCTGCGGGCCGGAGTCGCGC
>JANPHJ010000277.1:0-34374 GCA_031424395.1 Chthoniobacter sp. | reverse complement strand
GCGAAGCTCTCGATATTCTGCCCGCGCTCGATGGCGATGAGCGCCCCGAGCTGGCGGTTGGCGAGGTCGAAGGTCATCTCGCGGACGAGATCGAGCGTGGCGCGGTTTTGGTGCGTGCCAAAGAAGAGGCGGTTACCGCCAAGCGCCGCGAGACCGCGCCGAAGCTCGGGCTGGAAAATGATGACGAGCGCGATGACGAGCACTTTCGACAGGCTCTCGAAGATCGCGCCGATGACAGTGAGGCCAAGAAGCTGCGAGAGCATCGTGGCGCTGAGGAAGATGACGACGAGGCCGACGAGGACGTTTGCGCCGGGCGTGCCGCGGAAAAATTTCCAGGTGTAGTAAATCGCCACCGCGAGCAGCACGATCTCGGCGGCGTCCTTCCAGTGGAGGGCCGCGAATTGCGAGAGCTGAGCGAACGTCATGCGGCGACCTCCGGGTTGAGAATGGCCTCGGTCATGCGCAGCGCCTCAGCATTGGGGCGGGCGTCGTGGACGCGAAAGACGTTCGCGCCGTGGGCGCGGCCATAGCTGGTGAGGGCGACGGTCGGCCATGCGCGATCCTCGACCGCAGCGCTGCCGAGCGCCTTGCCGATGAAGGATTTGCGCGAGACCCCGAGCACCAGCGGACGCCCGCCGACCCGCATGGAATCTAGGTTTCGGACGAGGGCAAGGTTGTGCGCCAGGGTTTTTCCGAAGCCAATTCCGGGATCAAAAGCGAGGCGCATAGAGTCGATTCCGCACGCTAGGCAAGCGGTAAATGTTTGTCGAAAAAAATCCCGGATTTCCGTCGTGACATCGCCGTAATGCGGCGCGTGCTGCATGTCGCGCGGGGTGCCTTGCATGTGCATGGCGATGGCCCCCGCGCCGCTGGCGCGCACAACCTCGCGCATTGCCGAGTCGCGCAGGCCGGTGACGTCGTTGACGATCTCCGCTCCGGCGGCGAGCGCAGCGTGGGCGACGGCGGGTTTCATCGTGTCGATGGAAATGCAGAAATTTGAGAGGCGCTGGATCACGGGGAGGACGCGGCGAAGTTCATCGGCCTCGCTGACGGGCTGCGCACCGGGCCGGGTGGATTCCCCACCGATGTCGATGATCTCCGCGCCTTCCTCGGCGAGCCGCCGCCCGTGGGCGACGGCGCTTTCCACATCGGCAAACTGCCCGCCGTCCGAAAACGAATCCGCGGTCACATTCAACACGCCCATGATGAGGGCGCGGTGGGTGAGGTCAAAGGTGCGGGAAATCGTCTGCCAAATCATTTGCGGTGAGCGTGACGAATCGTGCAACAATCCGTGGTGGCTCGGCGTAAGGAATACGCGCTCAATGAGAGCCACCAATAGGAAATCAAATTATGAATGCCACCATCGAACCAGCCCCCGCCCAAGCTTCCCGCCAGTTTCCGCCCTTCAGCCTCACGCGGCTGCTGCGCACGGTCTTTGATCCGAGACCGGGCGAACGCGTGTGCGTGCTGATCGACTTGGAAAACCCCGCCGACATTGCCGGCTTTCGCTTTCTGCAAAACCCCGATCTTTCCATCCAGCGCCACGCGCATGATGTGGTCTATCAAGGGCTGCGCCACGGCACGATGGCGGACTTGAGTATGGAGGGTGGCGAGATGTTTGCCTACGAAATCACCGGCGGCAGCAATCTCGACCTGCCGGAGACTGGCTACGCGACGGACGGGCGCGAGATCAATCTGGTGGAGGACGTTTACAAAAAATACACGCTCGTGCTGTGCGTCTCGACCTACTCAGCGACCGCGCCGCTGACCGCGTTTGCGAAGCAGTTCGGCTTTCGCGGCGCGACGATGCACGGGATGAACCAGATCATTCTCAGCTCTGGGCTGGCGGTAGATTACTTTGAGGTGAGCAAGCAGGCTGAGAAGCTGCGACTCGGCATGACGCGCGCGGAGTGGGTCGAGATCGACTTCATCTTCGATGGGAAAAGGCACACGCTGCATCTCGATCTCGCCGAGCAGGAGGCGCAGAAAAGCCATGGGCTGTGCCGTGGCGGCCCGGACATCGCGAACCTGCCGGCGGGCGAAATCTACTACGTGCCCGCGAGCGCGAGGGGCGAGTTTCCGCACAAGTACGAGGACGGGACGGTGGCCTTGTTGACCGTCGAAAACTGCCGCGTCAACCGGGCGGATTTGCTGCGCGGCAATCAGGCAACGGTGGACGAACACAACGCCAAGCTGCAGTCCGATCCGGTGACGGGTGAGCTGGGCGAGCTGGGTTTTGGCACGCAGGAGCTGCCGGTTTCGGGTCGCGATATTCAGGACGAAAAAATCCTCGGCACCATGCACGTCGCCACGGGCCGGAGCGATCATCTCGGCGGACGGCTGACGCCTGACCTTTTTTCCAACAAGAAAAACGCGACGCACGACGACATCCTGTTTTCGCCATCGAAGACACCCGAGATCAACGTTCCGCAGGTCCGTATGCGACGGGGCGGGAAGACGGAAGTGCTGATCGAAAATTTTGTGCCCGCAGCTTACCTGAGCGGGCTGCTCGCGGAGTGAGCGCGAACATTTACGAGACGGACAAGCTGCTCGCGGAGTATCTCCTCTTTCACTACGGCACGCCGGAGGAAGTGTTGCCCTGGGCTGGTGGCCCGCGGGAGGCGCTCGGCTATCCGGCGCGATGTGTGAGCGAGTGCGTGGACCTGGCGCGTTTGCCGGAAAAGGCGCGGGCGCTCGATCTCGGTTGTGCGGTTGGGCGCTCGGCATTTGAGCTGGCGCGCCACTGCGGTGAGGTGATCGGCGTGGATTTTTCGCGGCGCTTTATCGACGCGGCCGAGGTGTTGCGGCGCACTGGGTCGCTGGAATATTTGCGCGCGGATGAGGGTGCGCTAACCACGCCGTGCCGCGCGGTGGTGCCGGTGGAGATTGAGCGTGGGCGGGTGCGGTTTGAAACGGGGGACGCCATGGAGCTGCGTGCGGATTTGGGCGCGTTCGATGTGGTGCTGATGGCGAATCTGATCGACCGGCTGCGGGAGCCGCAGTGCTGCCTCGCACGGCTCGGGGCACTGGTGCGGGCGGGTGGGCACCTTGTCCTCACGTCGCCGTACACCTGGCTGGAGGAGTTCACGCCGCGTGCCAACTGGCTCGGCGGATTCGAGCGCGACGGGCGGCGCGTGTCCACACGCGACGGCCTGGAAGCCGCGCTGGCGCGGGATTTTCAGCTCATCGCCACGCGTGACCTGCCCTTCCTCATTCGCGAGCACGCGCGGAAATTCCAATGGAGCGTGGCGGAAGCTACCATCTGGCGCCGCCGCTGATTATCCGCTTCACTCTCCGCTATGCCAACCGACTGGGAAGACCGTTACCGTACCGGCGACATGCCGTGGGACAAAGGCGCGCCAAGCCCCGGCCTCGTGGATTTCCTCACCGCGGAGCCGGTGCGCGGGCGCGTGCTCGTGCCGGGCTGCGGGCTCGGCTACGATGTGCGGGCGCTGGCGGCCGTGGCGGATGAAGTCGTCGGCGTGGACCTCGCGCCCTCGGCGGTGAAAGGCGCGCGCGCTTTTCCGAGCGTGGGTGGCGAGCGCTACGAGGTGGCTAATCTTTTCGCCCTGCCGGCGCGCCTGCGCGAGAGCTTTGACTGGGTGTGGGAACACACCTGCTTTTGCGCAATCGACCTAGAGCTGCGCCCGGCCTACGTGGAAGCGGTCGCAAGCGCGCTGCGGCCTGGCGGGCATTTGCTGGCGGTGTTTTACCTCGATCCCGGCCAAGACCATCCAGACGACGGCCCGCCCTTCGGCGTCTCGCGGGCCGCGCTCGATGCGCTCTTCGCCCGGCGTTTCACCCTGCTCCGCGAGTGGCTGCCGCAACGCGCCTACCCCGGGCGCGAAGGCCGCGAGTGGATGCGAGTGCTGGCGCTGCGTCCGGGCTGAAAACGCCCGGCCTTTTGCCTCTAAAAAAACCAGCCGTCGGCGAGAAGCCGACGGCTGGTGAGGTTTCCGCAGAAACTGCAAAAGCGAGGCAGTCGGTGCCTATTTGCACTCGTTGCAAATCATAAGCGGCGGAGTAACCGGCGGCGGCACCGTGCCGATGACCTCGGTGTGCTTATCCCGCGTGGTGGCGTCGCTCTGCTCGATCGGGCCGGACTTCACCGTTTTAACCCGATGGGAGCGGATGACCATGTCGCTCAGACGTTCGCGGAATTCGCGCTGGCGCGGACGGAAGGCTTCGCCCGCACCTTCAAAGGGATTGCGGCCGTTGAACAGGTTGAAGAACGAGAACGGCACCGAGGCACGCAGGCTCGCAGTCCAGTGGCCGCCGTTGAGATAGGAGTCGTTCCACCATTCCACGTCGCCGATCACGCCGGGCAGAAAGTGCGTTTCGAGCCGCGCTTTGAAACCTTCGAAGTCAGACGCGAACGGGTTATTGTAATGGTAATAACCGCCGAAGACGCGCGTCTCGAGGTAACGGTCAAGGCCGGGAATGAGAAAGCCCAACTCGGCGTTCCAACCCTCGACCTCCGCCTCGAAGGTGCGGAAGGTTTTCACGCGCGAGCGAGAGTTGACGTTACGCACGATGAGATTGCCCGTGCGGAACGGGGCCGAGTTGGTGGTGGTGCTCCGTTTCCGGAGATCGGAACCCGCAAGAATGTCGTCGCTGTCCGGCAGGTAATAGTTGAACCGCGCATCGACCCAGTGGGTCAGGAGTTCCGCGCCGAAGCCGAGGGAGTGAAACTGGTTGTCGAACTGACTGTCGATGGAGTCGTAAAAAGCATTGACGCCAAAGATGACTTCCTTGTCGGGCACGAGGTAGCGCATGCCGAGGCCGTAGTTGGACTCATACTGGTGGCTGTCATTGTATTTGTTTCGCGTGTTGAGAAAAACGACGGCATTGCCGGGCCGCCAGAAAGGCGTGAGCGAATCCAGATAGATGCTCTGCAGGTGCTGGGAAAATTCCCCGCCGATGGTGACCGCGCCGGGCACCGGATCGAGGGGCGCGACGATTGTTTCTTTGGATTCTTTCCCGGTCGGGCCAAAAAGCGGCTGGCCGGCTTGGTTCGCGCCCGGGGTCGCGAGGGCGATGAGGCCGAGCGTCAGGGCGATGGAGGAGGCGAGAGGTTTGCGCATAGGTGTATTTGGTTGGGTTGCGGTTTCGGGAGAAACTTGCGCGCGTTGTCGGTAATTCCAGCGCTCTGGGCAAGCACAGATTTTTTCCCGCGGCGGAAAACAAAGCAGCCGCTGGCGCAACAGGGCGCGCCAGCGGCGGAAAATTCTCGCTGGGCGGGTCAGCTCAAGGGCTAGTCTTTAATGACCGGCGGGGCGGGGACCGGCCGAGGCACCGTGCCAATGATTTGCGTGTTACTCTTGGTGGTAGCGGTGTCGCTTTGCTTGATGTCGCTGGACTGCACTGTCTTCACATCATGCGAGCGCATGACCATGTCGCTCAGACGCTCGCGGAACTCGCGCTTGCGCGGGCGAAAGGCGTCGCCGGCACCTTCAAAGGGATTGCGCCCGCTGAAGAGGTTGAAGAACGAGAATGGCACCGAAGCGCGGATGTCGGCGGACCAGTGGCCGCCTTTCAGGTAAGCATCGTCCCACCATTCCACATTGCCGATAAGCCCAGGCAGGAAGTGCGCCTCGAGCCGCGCCTTGAAACCCTCGTAGTCGCTGCGGAACGGATTGTTGTAATGATAGTAGCCGCCGAAAACCCGCGTCTCCAAGTAGCGGTCGAGGCCGGGAATGAGGAAGCCGACCTCCGCATTCCAGCCTTCGAGCTGGGCTTCAAAGGTTTGGAAGTTCCGTGTGCGCGTGCGCGTGGAGACGGTGCGGGTCAGCAGATTGCCGACCTGTTTCGTGGCCGAAATTTTCACGTTTTTGGAGCTGCGGTTGTCGCTGCCGGTGAGGATGTCGTCGCTGTCCGGCAGGTAGTAGTTAAAGCGCGCGTCGATCCAGTGGGTCAGCACTTCCGCGCCGAAGCCGTAGGAGTGAAACTGGTTGTCGAATTGGCTGTCGAGCGTGTCGTAAAAGGCATTCACGCCGAAGATCACATCGTGATCCGGCACCAGATAACGCATCCCGAGGCCGTAGCTGGACTCCCGCTGGTGGCTGTCATTGTAGCTGTTCCGGGTGTTGAGAAAGACGGTGGCATTGCCGGGCCGCCAGAAAGGGGTGATCGAGTCGAAATAAATGGTCTGCAGATGCTCGGAAAAGCGCCCGCCAAGGGTGATGGCACCGGGCACCGGATCCAGGGGCGCGACTATCTTGTCTTTGGTGTCTTTGCCGGTCGGGCCGAGGACCGGTTGGCCGGCTTGGTTAGAGCCCGGGGTCAACAGGGCGACGAGGCCGAGCGTCAGGGCGATGGAGGTGGCGAAGGGCGTGCGCATGTAGGATGTATTTGGTTAGATTGGGAGACTGAAGCGCACGTTTTTCCATTTTGGCGGGGCCATGTCAAACCTCACTGCCGCGCCGCGAAAAAAACCCGCGCAGACGGCCGACCTACAGATCGAAGATACTCGAAGTGACGGGGCCGACCGCGCTCGGCTCGTTGTAACGTGGCGGGAGCGTGATGGAGGTCGCCGCATCATTGCGCAGGGCATCAAGGATCGCTGCGCGAGCCAATTCGGCGGCATTGGGATTGGCGTAGAAATCCGCGATTCTAGCATGGAGCACCCCGCCATAAGTCGCGACACCGTTCAAAGTAAGCTGGCCTCCGCTGACCTGCGTTAGACCCGGACTTAGCGTCCCGACACCTCCCGCGGTTGTCGCGTTTAACCCAACCGAAGGACCAAGCACTGTTACTCCGGCACCGCCAGCAACCGCGGTTCCTAAGCTGCCGTTCGCAACCAGGGTCTGGGAACCCAAACTTATGTTACTAATCGCCCCAGCAAAACTGGGGTTGCCAGCGTGCAGCGTCCCGCCGCTCACCGCGCCGACGGTATAAACTTGGCTGCCAGTCAGGTTCAGTGAACCCGCGCCCACTTTAGTCAACCCGGCGGAGCCGCTTACAACCGTGAGTGTCCCATTAGTTCCGGTGAGAGTGGTTTCCCGGACGTTGGTGACTAATCCCGCCGTTATCGCCGCACCTGCGCTGTTGAGATTTCCGAGGCCAATGGTGCCGTTGTTCACGTTGCCCCCGGGGTTTCCGAGAGTCAGCGTCCCTCCGCTCACATTCCCACCGAACTGGTTGTCAAATGGCACAGCTTCAACTGGCGGCGGCGTGACGATGCCGATGGTCGTCGTCTGCTTGTCTGTCGTCGTCCGGTCGCTCGCCAGCATCGGCCCGGACGCCACCGTTTTCACCCGGTGCGAGCGGATGACCAAGTCGCTCAGGCGCTCGCGGAACTCGCGCTGCCGCGGGCGGAAAGCCTCGCCCGCGCCTTCAAACGGGTTGCGGCCGTGGAAGAGGTTGAAGAAGTCAAACGGCACTCGGGCGCGGATGCCTGCCGTCCAGTGGCCGCCATTAAGATAGGAATCGTTCCACCATTCCACGTCAGCTATTACACCCGGCAGGACATGCGTTTCGAGCCGCGCTTTGAAGCCTTCGTAGTCCGAGGCGAACGGATGGTTGTAATGGTAATAGCCGCCCAAGACGCGGGTCTCCAGGTATCGGTCGAGCCCCGGAATGAGGAAGCCCAGTTCGGCGTTCCAGCCTTCGAGTTCCGCCTCGAAGCGATTGAACTTCTGCGTGCGCGTACGCGTGGTGGTGGTGGTCTGGATGAGGTTGCCATTGCGCACCGGGGCCGTGACGCTGCGGCTGGTCGCGGTGCGGCGGGCGGTGCCAAGGTAGATGTCGCTCGTCGCCGGCAGATAGTAGTTAAAGCGCGCATCCACCCAGCGGGTGAGCAGTTCTGCGCCGAAGCCGAGCGAGCTGAACTCGTTGCCGAGCTGGCTGTCGATCCGGTCGTAATAGACATTGGCCCCCACGATGACGTCCCGTCCCGGCACCAGATAGCGCCCGACCAGGCCGGGGCTATAGACATACTGGTGACTGTCATTGTAACTGCTGCGCCCGTTGTAAAAGAGCACTGCCGGCCCCGGCTGCCAGAGCGCCGTGAGCGAGTCGAGATATACACTTTGCACTCCTTCGGAAAACTGCCCGCCCAGCGTCAGGCTGCCCAGCGGCGCCTCTTCAGGCACAAGGATCTTGCCCTTCGGCTGGCCAGTTTCCTGGCCCGCCTGCGCGCCTGCGACCAAAGCGAGAGCGGCGACCGGCTGGAGCAGGCGGTGGGCGAGATGAGGGTTCATAGTCGGGCGGAGAAAAAAAACGGCGCTGGAAGCGAGGCAGGCGCACACTTTTGCCCGCGCGCTTTTCACCGGCATCGTCCGGAAAGTCCGGCCGGCGTCAATGCCCGAATACTTCCCTCGGCGCGAATCCGCTCGCGCCAGTGTCGATTGGCATTGAAAACCCCTCCCCACTCCCCCAGCCTCCCCGCCATGCACCTCCGCCCCTGCCTAGTCCTCACCAGTCTCCTCACCGCCGCCGCCTTTGCCGCCGACCTGCCAGCGGTCCCTGCGGCGCCCATTGCCAAAAAGAAGGAACTCCTTTTTTCCGAGGACTTCCAAGCTGCCGAGCCCGCGAAGGTCTGGCACAAAGTCGTCCCCACCTTCGCCGTCGAAAACGGCACGCTGAAGGGCACCCAGACCCGCGACCAAAATATCCCTGCCGCCGATAGCAAACCCGCCGTTACGCCCCATGCCGCCGTACATGGCCTGGAGATTCCGACGAAGGACAGCGTGGTCGAGGTCAGGATCAAATTCGAGGGCGCCACCATGATCGACGTCGAGTTCGACGACCGCGCCTTCACCGGCTCCCACTACGGCCACCTCTGCCGTGCCCAGGTGCGGCTCGACAAAGTCACCCTCGTGGACGAGCGCGACGGCAGCCAGAGCAATGCGCTCATCGAGCTGAAAAAAGACCCCGCCACCAACAAGGAGGAAATCAAGAAGCTGCTCGCCGCGCACAGCGCCTCCTTTCCCGCGAAACTGGAGGCCGGCAAATGGTACACCCTCGTCGTCGAAACCGTCGGCGACGAAATGCGCGCGACCATCGACGGCCAGCCCGCCGGCTACCTCAAGTCCCCCGGCATCGGCCACGCCACCAAGTCCAAGATCGAGCTCGGCGTTGCCGGCAAGGACGGCTTTTTCGACGACCTCAAGGTCTGGAACGCCGAACCCGCAAAGCCGTAAGGCAGGCCGCCGCCGTTATTTAGCGGCGTCGATGAGCTGGCTGAACTTCTCTAAATCGCGGTAGTTGTTTTCCCAAGTCGTGTACATCACGCCGACCACGCTGCCGGGCACTGCTTTCGCCGCGGTGAGCCAGTCGGTGATGCGCGCGGGGTCGCTGTCATAGTAGCCGGCGATAACCTGCTTTTCGCCGCGGTCAGCGAAAAACTTCAGACTCTCTCCGCGCTTGTCGAAATTCCACTGCATGATGTGGATCTCGCGGTCGAGCCCCTCCCATGCCCCGGTGAGCGGGCCATTCACGAGGTAATACGGCCCCTTCACCGCGTTGTGGTGCGGGTCAAACATGTCGTTCCACACGTAGATGCCGCCGTCCGGATTCACCTCGCGCAGGATGGCCGCGCAGCGTTGCACGTTGTCCGCCAGCATCTGGCCCGGCGTGAGGTGCCGCGCCGCGCACGCCGCGCACCAGTTCATTACCCGGCACTCGTCGTGCGACATCATGTAAGCCTTCGCACCCCACGCCTGGTGCAGCCGCTGCGCCTGATCGCGCAGCAGCGCGTAAGTCTTCGGTTCCGAGAGGCAGATCGTCGCCTGATGGTGATAGACGGTGACGCCGTGGCTATAGCTCGCGAGCAGCCGCGTGCCGTCGGGTAGCCTGGTCTTCAGCACCGGCGGCTGGTGAAAGGTGTCGAACTCCCCGCGCCACGGTTTTGCGCCGAGCAGCGGGTCGGTCAGCGGCTCGAAATCACGGCCCTCCGCCAACGCCTTGCCGTCCGCCGTGGTGACGGTGAGCGGCGTGCCGGGCCGGCGCGTCATGTTCAAAAACGCGACCTCCTCCAGCCTCGGTTCGCTCCATTCCAGCGTCCCTTTTCCAGCTCCCCACACGCCAAAGTGAATGCCCACCTCGCTGAACTCCCGCGAATTGAAAACCGCGTGCGCGACCGTCCAGTCCTGCGTTGGCTTGGTGCCGAGGTAGTCCCATTGGAGACTCGCGCCGCCCTCCACCAGCACCTTGACCTCCGGCTTCCCGTGGAAATCCGCGGTCTTGATCCGCACGGAAAGGTGATACTGCCGCCACGGCTGCACCTTGATTTTTTTGACCACGCGCGCATTGGCCCCGCCCGCATCCGTCACCCGCAGCGTGCCGTCCGCCGCCACGAGATTCTCGTCTTTCCACGACCACTCCTTCGGCTTGGAAAAATCCGCCGGCAGCACCGGCGCGGCGGGATCATCCACCTGCGCGACCCCGCCCCGCACCACCAGCGGCACGCCCTTCACCGGGATGGCCTCGATGAGATTCGGATCGAGCCCGAGCAGGTCATTCGAGTAGCCCACGGAAAAAAGCGCGGGCACGATTTCCAGCTTCAGCTCGGCGGCGATTTTCTTCACCTGCCCGATGTGCGGAAAATACTTCGGAAAGTTCGGCCCGCCCATTTCCTCGAGCTTCGTGAATTTGGAATCCGCCAGCAGCACCTTGGTGTAACCCGCCGCCGCCGCCCGCCGCCACACGGCCTCCAGCTTCGGGATGTTTTCCTCCGGCAGCAGATTCGTCGGGTAGTAAAGCCACTTCTCCAGCGCGCGGGCGGGCGGCACCGCGACAAGGATGAGAGCGAGCGTGAAGAGGAAATGGCGTGGGGTTTTCATAGGGGCAATGACGGGGAAAAGCTGCCTGCCTGCCTTAGAGCGCCGCCGCAAATTCGGCGAGCAGTGCGTGATCATTTTCCACCGCCGCAAAAAACGACGGATAGCGCGGCGCCCAGCCCAGCGCGCGCAGCTTCGCGTTGCTCACGCGCTTGTTCGTCCAGCCGCGCTTGCGGTTCAAGTCCCGCTCACCCGTCGGCGGCACCGGTCTGTCGAAGCGCCGCGCCAGCCATGCGTACACCGCGCGCTGCGTCAGCGGCTCGTCGTCGTTCACATTGAAAATGCCGCGCGCCTTGGCCGTCACGAGTTGCACCAGCGCGGTGGCGATGTCGTCGCGATGCACCTGGTTGGTCCACTTCTCACCGTCGCCCTCGATCACCGCCTCGCACGCAAAAAACTTCCGCAGCAGCACCGACCGCCCCGGCCCGTAAATTCCCGCCAGCCGCGCGACGATGCCATTTTGCGCCAGCACAAAATCCTCCGTCTCGCGCAGGATGCGCCCCGTCTCCCGCTCCGGCTCCGCCGCGCTTTCCTCCGTCACCCACGCGCCGTCCGTCTGCGCGTACACCGACGTGCTGCCTGTGAAAACCAGCGTCCCTGGCGCGAGCACCTCACCCAGCGCCTGCGCGCCACCGAGATACACCGCGCGGTACTGCTCCACCCCGCCGCGCCCGGAACTCGCGCAATGGATGACGGCATCCGCGCCGCGCAATTCCCCGCGCGCCGCCAGCGCCGCGCGATCCGTGATGTCGCACGCCAAGGCGGGAAACTTCTCCCCGACCAGCAGCGCCGCAGATTCCGCGGAGTGCGTGATGCCCACGACCTCCCAGCCCGCTTCCACAAAGCATCGCGCCGTCGCCAGCCCCGCAAAGCCGCAGCCCGCGATGACCACCTTGCTCATCGCGCTTTCACCCCTTTGTAAATCCGGCAGCCGAGCGGCGGCACTGTCAGTACAACCTCCGGCACGCCCTCACGCCACGTCACCGCGGACGGGTTTTCCGCAGGTCGCGCATTGGCACACTCCAGCGTCTGACCCTTGCCGAGCAGCGGTCTCCCGCCGACGGCCAGCGGCATCGCGTGCTCGTTCACGCGTGTCATGGCGGCCCTCGCGCCGTTGGCGTTGCCGACCACGATCACCGTCTGCGTCGTGTCGATCGCACCGTCTTTTTCCACATACCGCGCGAACGCAAAAATCCCATCGTCCTCGCTGCCGCCAGCACCGTCCACCCACAGCGTCGCGATACGGCCCTCGCGCAGCGCCGGCAGCTCGCGCCGCAGCCGGATGAACGGCACCAGCGCCGAACTCTCCGCCGCCGCGAGCATCTTCCCCACATCCGTCCCGCGCGGCCACAGCATCCGCCGCCCGGTCTCGCCATCGTGCCCCACGCGCCCGTCCGCATCTTCGAGCGCCACCTCGGTGCCGTAGTAAAGGCACGGGAGGCCCTCGATCGTCAGCGTCAGCGCGTTCGCGAGCGTGTTCTGCCCCGCGCTGATGCCCGCCGCGCGGAAGCGGTTCAGCCCGTCGTGATTCTCCACAAAGTTCACCAGCTTCCGCCGCGCGGGCAGGCCATCGAGGCCGGGCGTGGGATTGAAAGCGTCGGATTCCGGCGCGAGATCGCGCAGCATTTTTTCCAGCGCCTTGGCCGGGCGGAAGCCGCCGTCCTTGTGCCGGAGCCACTCGCGGGTCGCATCGCAGCATTGGAAATTCAGCACGCTGTCGAGGCACGGCGCTTTGTTCTGCGCGAAATCCCCGCGAAACGTATAGCGCCCGACGGTCTGCGGATTGCCGGAATAAATCTCGCCGAAGAGCAGCGTGCGCCGCGCCTTCTCCGGCCCCAGCCGCGTCCGCAGCCGCGCGGTGAATGCGTCCCAAAACGCGCGATGCACATGCTTTACCGTGTCGATCCGCAGCCCGTCCACGCCGGCCGTCTCGAGATAAAATGCGTAGATTTCCACGAACTCATTGACCAGCGCGTCGAAGTGCGCGCCCGCCGGATCGGTCCACACATCGCGCAGGCTGAAAAAGTCGCACATCACCTCCTCGCCATCGCTCGCGCCCAGCGAGCCGCCGCTCATGCCCTTGCGCCCATAGCTGTCGAACTGCGCGAGCACGCCGACCGTCGCGACTTTTTTTCCGAGCACCGTCTGCGGCCCGTCCGGGCCGGTGCGGCGCTGGTTCCACTCGGGATGATTCGCCCACGTCGCGCCCGTGTGAAAGCCGTCGCGCTGGTAGCCCGGAATCCATTCGGCCTGCCCGTCGTCGTGTCCGTTGCCGTTTTCGTCGTAGTAAAAAACGGGGCCGGCGTGATTGCAGACCACGTCCTGAATAACCTTGATCCCGTGGGCATGCGCGAGCGCCACGAAGTCGCGGTAATGCTGCATCCGCCCGTCGCGCGAGTCCGCGTAGGCCGTCTTCCCGTCGAGGCTTTTCGCGCTCGTGAGATGCGGGTCGATGTCCAGAAAATCCTGAGCCCAGTAGCCGTGATAGCCGGTCTTCGCCCCGCCCAGATCGAACGCGGAATTCCACACATTGCGCACCGGCGGCGTGATCCACAGCGCGGTTACGCCGAGCTTGTCGAAGTAGCCCGCCGCGATGGCGATTTCCAGCCCGCGCAGATCGCCGCCGTGGTAGCGGTTGATGTCTTTCTGCGCCGCATCGTAGAGCGCAGGGTCGCTGCCGGGCGGCACATCGTTTGCCGCATCGCCGTCGAGAAAGCGGTCGGTCAGCGTGAAATAGATCACGTCCTGATTCCACGGCCGGTCGAGCGGCGCAGCCGCCGTGCTGAGCGTGAGCGCGGCAGCGAGGAGAGCGGGGAGAAAGCGCGGCATGGCCACGATGAAACCGCGCCCGGCACCGACCGGCAAGACGCATTGACGCGCCCGCCGCCGTCCCGCGAATCTGCCGCCATGAAAGCCCTCGCCGCGCTCCTCGCGTTCACCCTTTTCGCCCTCACCCCGCTCCCCGCGCAGGACGCGAAGCCCGAGCCCGCCGAACTCCACACCCTGCGCGACAGCCTGCTCGACGCGATCAACCGCGCCGACCTCGACCGCCAGCTCACCTGCCTTCACCCAAACGTCGTCATCACCTACCAAAACGCCGAAGTTGCCCGCGGGCGCGACGGCGTGAAAACCTTCCTGCTTAGGACGACCGCTGGGCGGGAGAAGCTCGTCGAGAGCATCCACATCGAGGCCAAGCCCGACGGCCCCGCCATCCTCCACGGCGCTGACACCGCCATCGTTTCCGGCAGCTCCGTCGAAACCTACAAAAGGGCGCACGGCAGCGACCTCACGCTCAACGGCCGCTGGACCGTCACGGTCGTGCAAGACCGCGGCCAGTGGCTCGTCGCCGCGCTGCATTGCTCCACCGGCCTGTCCGACAACCCACTCATCGCCTCCACCAAAAAGGCCGGCGTCACGGCGAGCATCGGCAGCATCCTCATCGGCCTCATCGCCGGCTGGCTGCTCGGGCGAAAGCGCGTGCTTTGAGCGCCGTCCTCCGCCTTGCCAGACGGACTACGCTTTCCGTGCGCGCACGAAGAATCCCACGAGCCACCCAAGCACCAGCCCGAGCACCGCTCCAGCCCCGCCGAACGCAAGCGCCCGGCCCGTCGCCCGCGCCGTGACAAACGGATTCTCCAGCGGATCCATCGACGCGTGCAGGCGCAGCACCTTCCATTCGCCGCCGTCCTTGCGGAGCACCGCGGTCCAATGCGAATGGAAGTCCACCGAGCCGAAGCGCGCCGTCTTCGCGGTGTCGTCCGTCGTCCCGCGGGCCACCGCGACATCGCCGAGCAGGTCGGTCTGGTCCACGTTGACCTTCACCGCATAGCTGCCGCCCGAGCCAAGCAGCGCCTTGATCCGCAGCCAGTAGGACTGCAACTCCGCGAAGCCGTGAACCTCCTCGTCCGTCACCATCACGCCCGTCGCATCCTTGCCGAGCCAGGGTTCAAACTTCGCCAGCGCGTCCGTGTTGATCGCCTCCTCGTAGGCCGCCTTGATCTTGCGCAAAGCGGCGTGCCCGGCCTCTTCGTCGGCGAGCACCGGTGCGGCGAGGAGTAGTGCAAGAGCGAGCGAAAGCGGGAGTGATTTCATGGGATGAAAGTGTGACGAGGTGAGGGAACGATGACGTTACGTGAGCGAGGGGGCCACAAAGCGAGCCGCGACGCGAGCCTGGCGAGCAGCGCCCCGCCGGCGAGATCGACCGCCACATGCTGCTTCGTCGCCAGCGTCGCGCAGAGGATCGCCAGCACCCACAGCCACGCTGCGACGGACCAGCCGCGCGCCAGCCGCATCTCGCGAAAAAACGGCGGTGCAGCAGAGCGCGCTGAAAACCGCGAACGCCGCGTGCAGCGAGGGAAAGGCATGCAGCGGCGCATCGTACCGCACGAGCGTCCGGTACACCGCGCCCGCGCCCGCAGCCTCGGGCCGGACGACCGCGGTCGGAAAGGCGAGGAACACGACATTCGCGCCGAGGCTCATGGAGGCCATCCCCAGCGCGTAGCGCCGGAGTTGTCCGGCGTGGATCATCAGCATGGGCGCGACCGGCATGAGCAGATAAAGCGACTGATACAGCCAGACCGCCGCCGGGGAAAAAGGGATGGCCCGCTCCAGCGCGCTCGCGAGTATCCAGTTGACCGGGCGCAGCACGAAATGCTGCAAGCCGAAGTATGGAATGCAGACGAGCAGATTGAGCCCGAGCGCCATCCACAGCTTCTGCGCCAGCAGCGTCCGCAGCCGGCACCTGAGGGCTGGCGATTCAGTCTCCATCGGCCTCCGCGGGCCGCACCCGCTTTCCGTCGCGCCATTTGGAAAACGGCGGCGAGATGAGAAACGCCCGCGTCGCTTCGCCCGGCGCGATCTCGGTTCCGGCGGTCAGCAGCGAGTAACCGCCGATGCTCGCCCCGTCGCCGATGACGATGGTCGCGAACTGGAGTTCGACAACCCCGGCACGGTTTTTCGCGAGCACATGGGCCGCGAGCCGGACACCCGCGCCAAAAATCACGCCGTCGCCGATGCGCAGAAATGGCCGGTCGAGAATGAGCGTGCCCGGCGCCCAAAACGTCAGCCGGCCGATGCGCGCGCCCCACAGCCGCAGCCACAGCGAGTACAGGCCGGGAATCAGCCTCAGCACTTCCTCCAACGCCGGGAAGCGGCAGAAAAGCACCTGCCATTGGAACGTCGTCCACCAGATGAAAAACGCCCGCGCGTCCTTGGCGATCAGCCCCTCCGTGACCGGCGCGAGCCACAGCAGCGCACGCACGACGAGCGGCGGCAGGAGATAAAACACAGCCAGCCCGGCGGCCGCACGCCCGGCGAAAGGCGCGCGCAGCAGAAGGGTGGTCGCGGCGACCAGCGCCGCGTGCAGGAGGGGAATGAAATTCAAGACCAGCAGCAGCGCACGCGACGACGGCTGCAACCGCGCGCCCGGAGAATGCACCAGCGCGTCAGCGAATGATTCGTCCGGCATAACGGTTCTGCACATGCTCGCGCGCCAACCGCGGGCCGCGCCACATTTTCAAATACGCCACCACGAGACTGCTGCGCGCGAACTCCGGCCCCTCGTGCAGGAACGGCAGGTAAAGCCACGGCACCGTCGGGCTCAGGTGATGGTTGAGATGCCAGTTGTGATTGAGCCAGATCAGATCGAGCGGCGCGAACGTGCGTAGATTGCGCGCGCCCTTTTGCACGTCGCGCACCGTACCGAAGTGGTGGACGTACTGCATCGCCGACCACAGGAATCCGAAGCCGAAAAGCACCGCCGCGTAATGCGTGGCCGGGATTTTCCAAACCCACGCGAGCGTGCCGTGCAGCAGGAAGACGCCCAGCGCTTCCACGCGGATCAGCCGCTCGTATTTCGGATTGAGCGACGCGAGCACCGCCGCGCTTGGCCGGTCAAACTTGGCGCGGCCCGGGGAAAGCATCGACGGCTTCAGCACCGCGAGCGCATTGCTCAGCGCGAGCACGATCCAAAACAACCCGGTGAGAATTCCGACCAGCTGCAGCCACTTCCAAACCGGGTGTTCGCCCTCAAAATAAAAATCGAACGCCTCGTCGTCGGACCGGTTGCGCAGGTGATGGCCGAGATGGCCCTGACGGATCAGGTGAAACGGCGCGGGGAAAAAAAGCGCGAGCACTGCGCCGGTGCCGTCGTTCACGCGCGGGTTTGGATGCAGGAGATTGTGCTCGGCCTCGTGGAGCAGCGCGTATGCGGAATTCATCACGACGCCGTAGGCCGCGGCGAGCGCCACCACCGGCCACGCGCCGGTCACTTTTCCAGCGCCCCAGAGGATCGCGAGCAGCGCCGCGATCTGCGCGGCGGCGATGCCGAGATTCAGCCGGCTGGGCAGCGGATAGTCTTTCATGGCGCTTCGGCGGTTTGCGGAACGTAGCCGCGCAGCACCTTCGCCAGCGAGGCGAATTCCGGCCACTGGTCGAAGCGGGCAAAGGCGCGCGGCGTCGCCGTGCGGCTGTAGCTGACCTCGCAAAACGCGCGGTTCCGCGCGAGTCCCCGCAGCTCCGCCCGCATGGCCGGCAGCAGCGGGCGCAGTTCGGGAAACTCCTGCGCGAGCACCTCCACGACCCGCGGCACGGCGCGTTTCGGCGTGTTGAAAAACTCGCCGACCATCCATGCAAACAGCCGCGCATTCACCGCGCGCCGCAGCCGGGAAGTCCGCGGCCAGATGGCGTCGAGGAGTTCACCGTCCCAGGCGACGTGACCGGTTTCGTCGGCGAGATGCTTCCGCTGCACCACGACAAAGAGCGGCTCCAGCACGTCCGCGTCGCGGATGAACTCCCTCGCCAAAAACATTGCCCGCTCCTCCTGCAGCAGCATCAGCCACAGCAGCAGCGGAAACAGGCGCGGCCGCCGGGTCATCCAGTCGAGCACCGCACCGCCGGCCCGCGGCACGGCAATGAAAAAGAACCCGCGCCCTTGATAGTACTCCGGCGCGGCCTGCGCGTTGGCGTCACGAAACATTTCCGTGTGCCGCTTTTCCTCGGCCATAAAATCGCCCAACCCCTGCCGGAGCCGCTCTGGCAAGGGATCGCGCAGCAGGTGTTCGAGGACATTGCGCGCGAGCGCGACTTCAAAAAACATCGTCTGCTCGTTGCAATAGCAGGCGTGGAGCTGGTTGTAGCGGAGCCGCTGCGACGGCGTAAGCCGGGCGTAGGACGGCGCGTGATAGAGCGGCGTCAGCCGCTCCGGCATAAACGGTCGCGAGAATTCGAGCCCGTTCATCGCGGTGCGAAAAACTGCCGCCACGCCGCGGCGCAAAGCGAGCGTTCGTTCAGGACCGCGCCAATCCACGGCGCGACGTGCTGGCGATGATACGCCGGCAGGCGGCTCCAGTGCAGGGCCGGGCGCTCGTGGTGCGCCGTGTGAAAGCCGTTGTTCAGGCAAAGCCAGTTGATGGAGCGCCCGGTGATGTTGCGCGAATGATCGTGCGCCGACGCTGGATCGCAGCCTTCGTGCTGGAGGAGGTTGATCGTCACGATCGCCCAATGCGCGAACAGCCAGGGCCCGCCGAGGTAGAGCAGCGTCGCCCGCCAGTCCGCCACCGCGAGCACCGTGACGAACACGAACACCACGGCGCGCTCCCGCACCGAGCGCCGGTAAAGCGCCGGGCGCTCGCGCCGCCAGCGGTGCAGATCGCCGGCGCGGTGGCGCTGCACGCGCCACACGGCCACGAAGGGAAAGACCAGGAGGTTTAGCCAGCGCCGGGCGAAGCCGAACTGCGCGCAGCGGACGCAGTCATCCTCGCGGTTGTTCCCGCCATGATGCCGCTCGTTGTGGACGGCCACGATACTCGTGGCCGCCTGCCCGGTGGCCACGCCGAGCAGGTGCTCAAACGCACGATTCCACGCGCGGTTCGCGAACGTGCGGCAGTGCATGTGGTTGTGCTTGATGACGCACGCGACAAACGCCAGCGCGCACGTCGGCGGCAGCAGCAGCCAATGCCGGCAGACGCCCGACCATTGCACCACGAGGAGCGCGAACAACGCGGCCAGAAACCCGAGTGTCCGCCAGTCTTCGCGGTGCCGCAGTGGAACGATCCGCCTCATTGCGTTTGTTCGATGCGATGATAGCCGCCCGGCGCGAACGTGCCGACGACGCGGGCCGGTTCGCCCGGCCAGCGCACATTCACTTCCACTTCGCCAGCAAACGCGCCCAGCCCGAAGTGCGCGCGGCGGTCGCCCTGCGCGGCGAAGGCGTTGGCGATGGTGATCTCGCGCATTTGCTCCACGCGCTTTCCATTTTCGACATACGAGATGCTGATGCGCGCACCGGCGGCGTCGCGGTTCACGGTCGTGCCGTTGCCGGCGAGCGCGAAGCCGATCCAGTGCGGCGCGGCCGTCCGGTCGTTGAGCGTGCTGCGGTAGAGCGTGGGCGAGGCAAACTGGTGCGTGACGAGCAGGTCGAGCGCGCCGTCGCTGTCGAAATCCGCGAGGAGCATGCCGCGCGAATTGGTCTGCGCGGTGAGGCCGAGCTGCGGGGCGGTGTCCGCGAATTGCATCCGGGTGACGCCGCCGCGGCTGAGGTAGATGCGGTTCGGCTCGCGGCCATTGATGTCGTAGCCGCGGAGGTCGCCCCACATGTCGGCATAGGTGTGAATGCCGGGGCCGCTGCGCATCAGCTTTTCGTTCACGTACCAATAGCTGCGCGGTTTGGCAAAGCGGCGGTCGTAGCTGTCATCGACCATGCCGTTGGCCTGCGCGAGGTCGAGCCAGCCGTCGTTGTCGAGGTCGCCCATCGCCGCGCCCCAGCCGAAATAATGCTCGTTCAGCGCGCCGCGCTGCGTGGCCTCATCGCGGAAGATTGGCTCTGCGCCTTGCCTGGCGGGCGGGTAGAGCATCCACAAAAGGCTGCCCTCGGCCTGCAGCGGGACGTGGACATTCGAGACGTAAATATCGAGCCAGCCATTGCGGTCGAGGTCGCCGAACGAGGCGTTCATGCCTTTGTAGGTGTCGCGTCCGATCTCGCCAAACATGCGCCCCTGCACGGGGCGCAATGCGCGCCCGTGGTCGTTGAGGTAGCAGTCGTCGGGGCCGAAATCGTTGGCGACGTAGAGGTCGGTCCAGCCGTCGTTGTCGAGGTCGCCGGTGGCGACCGCGAGGCTCCAGTGCGTCTCGGGCATGCCGATTTTCGCGGCGTCGAGTTTTTCAAAACGCGCGCCGCTGTTGCGAAAGAGGGCGTTGCGTCCGCCGTTCGCGGCGTTGTCCCAACTCGCGTGCATGAAAGGCAGCATGCGCCGGTCGCCGGGAAACTCCGGCGCTTGCAAATGAAAAATATCGAGCCGCCGCGGGGGCTGGTATTGCGGCAGCTCAGGGTTGAAAGCGTTGGCGACAAAAAGGTCGAGCCGCCCGTCGCGGTCGAAGTCAAACCAGTTCGCGCCGATGCTCACGGTGTACTCGTCGAGGCCGAGCGCGGCGGTGACATCCTCGAAGGCGGGCTGGCCGGTTTGGCGCAGCAGATTGCGCAGCAGCACGGACGGGCCGTAGCCGGTGGAGATGAAGATGTCCTGGTCGCCGTCGTTGTCGTAATCGACGAAGAGCGGGCACGCGGGCAGGCCGCGCGTGATCGGGTCGGCATTGAGCGCGCGCAGCGCCGGCACATCAATGCGCTCGAATTTCATTCCGCCGAGATTGCGATAAAGCACCGCGCGATCGCCGGGCGCGGCGAGCGGATGCGTGACGAAAATATCGGGCAGACCGTCGCCATCGAAATCCGCAGCCGCCGCGGCGTCGCCCGCGGAGAGCAGCCATTTGGCGATGTGGCGGACGCGCGGATCGATCTGCTCGAAGACCGCCGGATTCGGCGTGACCGCCAGGCCGGAGACGGCGGGCGGCACTTCCACGAAAGCGAATGGCAGCGCGGGCAGCACCGCCGCCGGATGGAGGAACCAATGATACGTGGCCAGCATCGGCACGGCGATGCCGGCGAGCACGCCAGACGTGCGCAGCGTGGGTCCGTGCCACAGCCGGCTGAGCGTATCCTTTTCGCCCCAAATCCGCCGCGCATGCAGCCAGGCAAAGCGCGCGGTGGCGACGATGAAGCCGGCGTAGAAAAACGTGTAGAGGCTCGTGAGTCGGTGCAGCAGCAGATCGACCACCACGAGCGCGAAGGCCGTCGCGACCTGCGCGCGGCGACCGGGCGGCGAGGTCTTCGGATCGGTGATCATGTAAAAGACGAAGAGGAAAAACGGCGCGCTCGTGAGCGTGCCGAACAGCAGCGCCTCGGGCGGCAGGTAGTAGCGCATGTACCAGGCGCGGAGCGCGATTTGCGCCAGGTAGAAAACGAGGAACGAGCCGATAAGCGCACCGCGCCCGATGCGAAAGACGAAGAGGCTCAGCGCGCCCGCGACGAGGAACAAGGACATCGCCAGCGTGCCGCCCCATTGGTACGCGGGCGCCGTGGTGATGAGGTCGCCGCCGATGAGCAGTGAGCCGGCGACGCCGAAAAGCGAGGGATTGAAATGATGACGACCGCGGAAGGTGAAGAGATATTTCGAGCCGATGGTGAGGAAGACCGGCAGGAAAAGGAGGTAGTCGTTGTGCGAATAATTCAGCAGCAGCGCGAGCGAAAGGCCGCTGATGCAGGCGCTGAGCGGGACGATCCAGCGCCCGCGCAAAATGCGGTGCAGCACCATGTCTAGCACGCAGCAGCCCGCGACGGTGAGCAGCATTTGCCACGGCCCGCGATTGAACCGCAGCACCGTGCAACCGAGCGCCGCGTAGAGCGCGAGCAGCGCGGCGAAGGGAAGGCGTGGATCGAGGCCGCGCACAAAGTTCAACGGGGAGACTGGCTCTTCCGCGACCGCTTTGAACGCCGGGCGAGGCGCGTCAGAGCAGGGCGGGTTCGATGTGGGGGACGCGGGCATCGAGGGTGTGGAGGAGCGGTTCACCGTCGGCGAAGGTAACGGCGAAGAGCCGCGCGTGGAAAGGCACGAGCGCGTAATCTTCCAGCGCCGCGCGCAGCGGGTCGCGCTCGTGGAGGCCGAGGATGAAGTAGGTGCAGCCGCTCGCGAGCGCGTCGTTGTAGAGGCGGCGGAGCAGGGCGCGGAAAACGCGCGGGTCGTCATCGTCGATGGCGATGAAGCAGGCGTGGAAGAACGGCAGGCACTCGCCCGCGCGCGGAAGGCCGAAGGCATGGCGGAGCGGAGTGGCGGCCAGCCAGCTCAGCGCACCGCCGTAGCCGATGATGCGCGTTTGCTTGAACGCGCGCTGATCCCATTTGCCAATCACGCCGAGGATGCGCCCGGCGCGGCGGGCGACGTAGAAATCGGCGGCGCGGAAATCGCGCCAGCGTCCGCCGGGGGCGAAAAACTCGGCGCGGTGCTGCGGCGCGAACTGGCGGCGGGCGTTGTTGCGGTTCAGGCAGGCGATCATTTCCGGGAGCAGCGCGCCGTCGCCGCGGAGGATTTCGCACCCGGCATCGGCCTCCGGTTTTCGCCCGCGCAGCAGCACGCCGGGGCAATGCACCGCGCCGCAGTCGTGATAGCGCGGGAGGCCGGCGCGACCGGCGGCGATGGTCGTGAGAGCGGGGGCGTTGTCGGCGAAAATGACGGTGGTGTAGAGCGGCGCGCGGCCGTCGGCGTGCCACGCGCGCAGCAGGCGGTAGCCGCGCGCGAGCAGCGTGCCGCCGCGCGCGGAATCGCGCACGCGCAGGTCGCCGAGATAGCCGACGGGCGCGGGCTGGCCGTTGAGAAAGCCGGTGCTCACCGCGCGCGTGCCGAGGCCGGCGATGGCTCCGGTCGCGGCCTCGCGCGCGATGCAGACTTGGAAAAATTCGCCCTGCACCGGGGAGGCGGCGAAGAAGTCCGGCTCGCGCTCGAAGGCGACGCGGAATCGCGCGCCCATCGCGGTTTCCCGCAGGAGCGCGCGCAGGGCGGGATCGTCGGCGGAGGTCGCTGCTTCGAGGCGGTAGCGCGTGCTCATGGGGCGGTGAAAATTTGCTCCCAGCCGCCGAGCCGGTGCAGTGTCGCGGGCTTCACATCACCGGCCCGCTGGCCGAGTGCGGTGCAGTGGCGGAGATATTTTTCCGCGCCGCCGATGACCGGCTGGACGACGGGCGCGCGCAACTGGCCGAGGCCGCGGCAGTAGGCGTAGTGCGGGTTGGCGGACAGCGCCGCATCGAGCTGCGCCGGGTCGCAGACCGCGCCTTCGAGGAAGAGCGCGTAGCCGTCGCGCCCGCGCGGCGCGAGCATGGCGAAGCGCGCGGCAGGGCAGAGCCGCGCGAGGATCGCGCCGACAAACGCGGGGCTGAGTTTTTCGCCGCAGAGATCGCTCGTCGCATCGCGCCGCCCCGTGAAA
The DNA here is from genome assembly GCA_031424395.1 of Chthoniobacter sp. GTDB lineage: Bacteria > Verrucomicrobiota > Verrucomicrobiia > Chthoniobacterales > Chthoniobacteraceae > Chthoniobacter. The sequence goes on along the minus strand of JANPHJ010000277.1, from coordinate 11,284 downwards.
CGCAGCAGCGGCGCGCGCCCGAGATGGCCGGTGACTTCGATGACATCGCCGATGTCGTAGCGCCACAGGCCGCCGCCGTTCGTGAGAAGCACGGAGTAGCGTGCGCCCGCCGTGAGTTCGTGCGCGAGCTGCGGTGCGCCGCCGTCGGACGGCGCGAACTCGAAGAAGTGCGACGTGAGCGCGAGCGCCGCGCCGTGGTGGCCGGTCTGCGGGATCGAGACCACGCCCTCGGTGGCGAGCAGCCCTTTCGGCTGGATTTCGACGCGCGGGAAAAGGGCGCGCAAGGCCGAGAGCGCCGCGCCCGCTTCGGCGTCGGCCCAGCAACTGATCACGCGGAGCGCGGGCCAGAGCTTTTGCGGATCGCCGAGTGGACGGCAGAGGATTTCGAGAAAGGTGGGGCTCCAGACCGAGATGAAACGCAGCCCGCGGGCGGCGGCAAGATGGCGGCGCGTGCTGCCGAGCGCGGCGTCGAGATCGCGCGCCTGGGCGATGCCGGGTGGAACGGCGAGGATGTGTGCGAGGAGCCGCTGCGCGAAGGGGCCGAAGTATTCCGTGTCGCTCGCAAAGCCGACCGGGATGCCGCCGGGCGTGGTCTCGCGCGGGCGGGCGAGCGGCGTGACCGACCAATACGCCGAGCCGGTTGCGAGCGCGGGTCGGTGGCCGTGGAGATCAACCATCCACGCATGCACGGCGCGCTGGAATTCGCGACGCAGCGTGGCGGTGTACGGGATGTATTTCGCGGCGGACGAGGTGCCGCTGGTCTGCTCAAACATCAGTACCGGCTCGGTCGTGAGCACGCGCGGCTCGCCGTTTCTCGCGCGCTCGATCCACGGCGCAAGTGCGTCGTAGCTGGCGATGGGCACGGCAGATCGAAAATCGCGCACGGTGCGGAGCCGCGGGAAATCGTGCGCCTGGCCGAAGGCGCAATCCGCATTCGCGGCGAGCAGGCGGCGGAGATGCGCAGCTTGCGCGGCGCGCGGGTCGTGCAGCGAGCGGCGGTGGCGCAGCCAGTCGGGCAGCGCGCTGGCGAGCCACGCGGCGTGGGCGAGCGTTTCAGCGATCATGCGCGCCGGCGATGACCATGCGCCGGGCGAGGCCGCGCATGTTTTCCGCGGAGATTTCCGCGAGGCAGAGGAGTTCGTCGCCGCGGGCGTGGCCGGGATTTTTTTCCAGAAAGAAAGCCACGTCGGGATCGCGGCGGCGGGCGGCGGGGATGTCGGCGAGCGCGGGATCGAGGTGGCCGCGGGACTCGGGGAAACTGGCGACGCCGCGCGCGGGATCGTAGTGCGCGCCGAACTTTTGCGCGCCGAGCGCGTGCAAGAGGGTCTGCGCAAACTCCGGCGCGGGCGTGGCGTGGCGCGGGAAAAATTCGCGGAAGAAAATCGGGAGGTAGAGGTAGGTGCGGCAGCCCTTGGAGATGAGGAACCAGAAAAGGCGCTCCGGCCCGGCGGCGAGCGTCTGCCCGGCGAAACGGCACCACGCGCGCACCAGCTCCTGCTCGCCCCAGTGCGCGCGGTCGATGATGGTGTCGCCGGAGAACAAGACGCGGAGCGGCTTGCCGCGGTGCGTGAGGCGGAGCACCTGCTGCGTGGAAAAGCCGCGCGGGGTCTGCGTGGCGGCGTCGCGCAGGAGGATGACGGCGTCCTTTTCGCGCAGGTCGGCGAGGAACTGCGGGAAGCTGACGCGGCGATAGTGCTGCTCGAAAATGGCGAAAAGCGCCCGCAACATTTCCGCCGGGAGCGCTGCGGTCGGGATGGTCTCGCTGGTGAGGCGGCGCATGGTTCAGAGGTCGTCGCGCACCAGGCGGGAGAACCAGCCGAGCACGATGATGGTGGCGAAATTGGCGATGACGGTGAGGTGATTGAGCGACTGAAACGCGGGGGCGTTTGCGGCGAAATAAATCCCCTGCGCGGGTGAGGCGATGAGGCTGAAGCGCCACGCGAAATAGGCTTCGACGGCGAGCATCGCGAGCAGGACGGGCACGTAGCGCAGCGCGCGCCGATCGAGTGGCGTGGCCGGGCGGGCGCGGGCCGTGAGGGCGAGCGCGAGGAGGGCGGTGAATGCGTCGTGGCTGATGCCGTAAAGGCAACGCCAGTCGCGGGTGAGGTAGAGGACGAGCAGCTCCACGACGCCGCGCGCCGCGAAGCTCACGAACACCGCGCCGAAGACGCGCCGGACGCCGGACGAGAGCCGGCGGTTTTGCCAAAGCGTGAAAGGGAAAACGAAGAACCCGAGAAGCGCGAAGGCGAGCCACGCGGCCTTGGGCATCGAGAGCGGACCGCCCACAGTGGCACCGTGATTTTGCCGCCAGGCGAAAAGCAGCACGCCGCCCGCAGTGGCAAAGCAAAGCGCCGCGTGGACGAGGCGGAGGCGCGAGGGACGGGCGGTGGGCGCGGCGTTCACGGCTTCAAAAACGGATGGTGATTTCGCGCTCCTCGGTGCGCTCTTCGCCGCGGCGGAGGGAGGCGATGTGCAGGCCGAGCAGGTCGGTCTCAACGTGGGCGAATTTCGGTTCGCCGAATTTTTCAAACTGCCGCGACTGCGCGCGGAGAATGTCCACGTCCTGCCGGATGATGCGGCGCGAGAGCGGCTCGAAAAACAGGCGCACCAGCGGGCCGAGCCGTCCGAAGGTGAACGAGATGACGGTCTGCACTTCCGTCTCGGTGGCGGTGACGGGCGTGCATTGCGACGTGATGATGAAATGGCGCTCCGGCCCGAAGTCGTAGTCCACGCGGGAGATGTTCGGCAGGAGAAAGCGGTCGGTGTGGCGCAGTTCGCGGCCTTTGGGAAAGAGCAGGCGGGAGACGATGCTGGCGGAAATCGGCTCGCCTTTGAACTCGCCCGCGACCGTGCCCGCGCCGCGCCGCACGACGGCGGTGAGCGCGCGGGTGTCCGGGCTGCGGAACCAGCCGCGGTGGACGAAAACGGTGTGCGGGCAGTCGAGAAAGTTTTCCAGGCACGGCTCGACCGCGGCGGGGAAGCGGGTCTGCATGGTGAAGGTGGTCCAGCCCGCGTCCGCGCGGTGCGGAAAGCGGAACGGTTCGCCGCGCGGCTCGCCCGCGCCCATCCAGAGCCAGACGAAGCCGTCATGTTCGCGTGCGGGAAAGCTGCGGATGCTGACGCGCGGCAGTTTCGCCTCCGGGCCGAGCGAGGGGACGTGGCGGCACTCGCCCGCGGCATCGTAGCGCCAGCCGTGGTAGGGACATTCGAGGCAGCCGTCGCGCACCGCGCCGAGCGAGAGCGCCATGTTGCGGTGAGCGCAGCGGTCCAGCAGGGCTGCCGGCTTTCCCGCGGCGTCGCGGAAGATCGCGAGGTTTTCGCCGAAGATGGTGCGGGCGACCGGGCGGTCGCGCAGGTCGCGGGAGCGGGCGGCGATGTACCAGTGCTCGCGCAAAAAGTCGGTCACCATGCGCGGGGTGCGGCGGCTACGGCAGCGGCTCGCCGCGCGCCGCGGCGAGCAGGCGGTACCAGTCTTCGCGGGAGATCTCGATCTCGTCCGCCGCCGCCGCTGCGCGGATGCGGTCGGGGTTCACCGAGCCGACGAGCGGGATTATTTTCGCGGGATGCTTCAGCAGCCACGCGAGCGCCAACGCGGTGCGGGTCACATTGCGCTCCGCCGCCATGGCATCGAGCGCGGCGATGATGCCCTCGACGCGATAGCCCTGCTGCGACGGCAGCAAATCTTTGCCCCCGTCGCCGAGCAGACCGCCGGCCAGCGGGCTCCACGCGAGCGGCGTGAGGCTGAGCGCCTGGCATTGGTCGAGCGTGCCGTCGGTGAAGGCGGCCAGGTTGGCGAGGCTGATCTCCACTTGGCTCGCGGCCAGCGGCTGCTCGAGCTTCTGCTGGAGTTCGCGCTGGATCATGCCGACCTGCGAGGGGGAGAAATTGCTCACGCCAAATTCCCGCACCTTGCCCGACTTGTGCAGGCTGGTGAAGGCGATGGCGACCTCGGTGGCATCCATGAGCCAGTCGGGACGGTGGAGCTGGTAGAGGTCGATCTCCTCGACGTGCAGCCGCCGCAGCGACTGCTCGCACGAGCGGATGATGTGCTCGGCGGAAAAGTCGTAGCGGTGCGGCGCGCCGGGCGGTTCGTCGGCAAAGCGGATGCCGCACTTCGTCGCTACGAGCAGCTTTTTGCGCAGCTTTGGATTCTCGCGCAGCACTTCGCCAAAGGCGCTCTCCGCGCGCGTGCGGCAATAGATGTCGGCGTGGTCGAAAAGCGTGAAGCCCGCATCCACCGCGGCGAGCACGGCCTTGCGGGCGATCTCGAGATTCGTCTTCACGTCGCTCGCCGGGGCGAGGCGCCAGCAGCCGTAGCCGAGCCGGGAGGAGGAGAGTTTGCTTTGGCCGAGCGTGGTTTTTTGCATGGCGCGGAGGCTAGCGGCAGCCGCGGCGCGCGGGCAAGGCGGGGCGCGAGATTTTTCAGCCGCGTTCCGGATTGCATTGCACAACGCAAGCCCGCACTACCGCCGGATGAATTCAGCCCTCCGCATCTCGGCCGTCGCCTTTCTCCTCCTGCTCCCGCCCGCCCGCGCGCAGGAGCCGGCTGCTTTCACCCGCACGGAGGACGTGGTCTATGGGCGCAAATTTGGCACCGCTCTCACCCTCGATGTCATCCAGCCGGCCAAGGACCCTAACGGCTACGGCATCATCTTCATGGTCAGCGGAGGCTGGTTTTCCAGCCACGACGCGGTGAACCCGCGTGGCTACGCGCCCTATCTCGAACGCGGCTACACGGTCTTCGCCGTGGTTCACGGCTCGCAGCCGCGCTTCATCATTCCCGAGGTCACGCAGGACATTCACCGCGCCGTGCGCTTCATCCGCGCGAACGCGAAAAAGTGGGCCGTGAACCCCGACCACCTCGGCATCACCGGCGGCAGCGCGGGCGGGCATCTTTCGCTGACCATGGGCACGCAGGGCGGGCCGGGGAAAGCGGACGCCAAAGACCCCATCGACCGCGAGAGCAGCGCCGTGCAGGCCGTCGCCTGCTTCTTCCCGCCAACAGATTTTCTCAACTACGGCAGCGCCGCCGAGGACGCGGTGGGCACCGGTATTTTGCGCGACTACAAGCCCGCTTTCGGCCCGCGCGCCGACACCCCGGAGAGCCGCCAGATTTACGGCCGGGAAATCTCGCCCATCTATTTCATCACCGCCGCGCTGCCGCCCACACTCATCGTCCACGGCAACGCCGACAAACTCGTGCCGCTCCAACAGTCGGAAACTTTCGCCGAGCGGGCCACCGCCGCCGGAGCCGTGGCCAAGGTCACCGTCCACCCCGGCGGCGCGCACGGCTGGGGCGGCATGGACAAGGACATGGCGGTGATGGCCGACTGGTTCGACGAGCATCTGCGCGGGGTGAAAAAATAGGGCCGCTGCTTTCGAGCTTGCGCCGATTTACGCGAAAATCGCACCTTCGCCGGCGTCCGTTCACATTCCCCAAAACTTAGCTTGGAAAACCACCCCATGAACATTGGAAACCTGCTCAAAATGGCCGGCCTCACCGCGCTCCTGACTGCTGCCGGGTGCGAGAAAAAAACCGCGGACGAGGAGGAGTCCCCGCCCGCTGCGGAACCCCCGCCCCGAACGGCACAGGCCCCCGCGGCAGCCACCCTGCCGACGGCCACGCCTGAACCCGCGACGGCTGCGGCCACTCCGGAACCGCCGCAACTCGCGCCCCCGGGCACTTTTTTTCTGCTGGCAAAAACGTCCGTCGAGACCGCGGAGGGCATCCACGGAATGCCTCCAGGGACGGAACTTCACCTAGTCGCGCCCGGCCTTTACGAAGATGCGGAGAAACACCGCGTCACGCTGACGGACAGCCAGGTGACGAACGACCTCCGGGTCGCCCAACGCTCGCGCGGAGCCGATGCCAATGCCCAGGCCGCGCTCGCGCGCGCCGCGCAAGCCCGCGCGCTGGCGGAACGCGCCCGCCAGACGCAGCGTGCCAATGAGATCGCGGCGAATCCGGCTCTTGCCCAGCCCGCACCGCCGGCGGCGGCCACCACGCCGCTCGGCAGCAGCCTCGGAAAATCGACGCTCAACGAAACCCACAGTGCGACCAAGGGGAAGGTGTACTATAACGCTGCGGGAACCCCGTATTGGCGGGATGCCAAGGGCCGGGAGCGCTACGATTTTTGAAGCCCGCCGGGCCGCGTGCAGCCCACGCGCTGCCTGTCGGTGCGCCCGTTTTAATTTCAGCGCCATCAGTGCTCAAACTTTGGCGGAAGTCGCCGCCCGGCCCAGCCCCGCTGGGTTGCGCAGCACGCCCATCCTGTGGGCAAGCGAGTGCGCGATGCAGAGCGCCCGGCTTTTAGCCTCCTGCGCTTTGGCTCCCTCGAAAACCTCATCCACGGTCGCCACGAAAAGCTCCAGCCACCGTCAAAGTGATCCTGGGTGATGGGCAGCACGGCGGGTTTTGGAAACGGTGCGCCTTCGTGGGTTCCGGCCCCGAGCAGCAGCGATTCCCAGAATCGATACAGGGCCGGCAGGTGGTGCGGCCAGTCCACACGGGCAATCTCATTGAAAATGGGAGCGAACAGCGCGTCCGCATTCACCTTTTCGTGAAGGTGCCCCCGAGCGTCCTGAGGTCCTCGCTGTCGGCAATGTCATCCACGCCTTTACCGTAACACCGCCCGCCGGCGCTGCGTCTGTAAAGGACCGCCGTCCGATAAAAGCTGGCGTCGCGCGCGGCGGTGCGGCAGATCTGCGGGCCTGTCATGCAAAGCTCACGCATCGATGTCGATCTTGGTTCCCGCAGCTATCCGGTGCTCATCGGCACGGCGCTGCTGGGCGGGCTGGGCGGAATTTTGCGCGAGCACGGTTTGCGGCAGACGAATGCCTTCGTGGTAACGAATCCGCAGGTCGGCGGGCTGTATTTTCCGGCGCTGGAAAAGGCGCTGGCCGCGGGTGGCTTTGCGCGCGTGGTGGGGCATGAGATTCCGGCGAGCGAGGAGGGAAAAAACTGGGACGAATTCTCCGGCGTTTGCGCGGCGCTGCTGGCGAATTTTCCCGACACCGGGGCGGTGCCGCTGGTCATCCTGCTGGGCGGCGGCGTGGTGGGCGATCTGGGCGGATTCGCGGCGGGCGTGTTCCGGCGCGGCGTGCCGTTTGTGCAGATGCCGACGACGCTGCTCGCGGCGGTGGATTCGAGCGTGGGCGGCAAGGTCGCGGTGAATTTCGGGGGGGTGAAAAACATCATGGGCGTGTTCAATCAGCCGCGGCTGGTGGTGTGCGACCTCGCGCTGCTGCGGACGCTGGACGCGCGCGAGGTGCGGAGCGGGACGGGCGAAATCATCAAGTATGGCGCGGTGTGTTCCGGCGCGCTTTTCGAGCAGCTTGAGGACGGCGCTTTGGAGCATCTGCTCGCGCTGGAGCCGGACGTTTTGACGGACATCGTGGCGCATTGCGTGCGGCTGAAAGCGCGGGTGGTGGAGCAGGATGAGTTCGACAAAAAGGGCATCCGCAATGTGCTGAATTTCGGCCACACCATCGGGCACGCGCTGGAGCTTTCCGCGGACTACGCGCTGACGCACGGGGAGGCGATTGCCATCGGCATGATCGCGGCCACGCACCTGGCGCAGGCGCTGGGGAAATGCGACGCGGGATTCGCGGTGCGGCTGCGCGACCTGATCGTGCGGGCCGGGCTGCCGGTGAGCTTTGCCGCTGCGCCGGAGCTTTTCGACCGCATCATCCGGGCGATGCAGATGGACAAGAAATTCCGCGACGGGAAAAACGTCTTCGTCCTGCCGGTGGGCGTCGGTGCGTGGGAGCAGGTGGAAAATGTACCGTGGCCGCTGGTCCACGAGGCGGTGCGGGCGGTGCTGACGGCTTGAGCGGGAGGCAGGCTGGGTTTTAACCGCGGAGGCGCAGATGACGCAGAGGGGCGCAGAGGGGAGGGCGGGAGACCGTCATGCGGGATCGGTTTTGACTGTCCTCCAAAATACTCTGCGCCCCTCTGCGTCCTCTGCGCCTCTGCGGTAAAATAAAACCGTCCGCTCACCGCAGTCCGACCGCGCGGCGCACGCGCTGCATGACCTGCTCGGCGAGCGCTCCGGCGCGTTGCGCGCCATCAGCCAGCACGCCGTCCACGTAGCCGGGGTCGGCCCCCAGCTCCGCGCGGCGGGCGCGTTGCACGGCAAAGAAATCCCAGATCGCGCCGAAGAGCCGCTTCTTGAAATCACCGTAGCCGGTGCCGCCCGCGCGGAAGTCCGCCTCCATTTTTTCCACCTCCACCGCCGGCGAGAACAAGCGGTAGAGCGCGACGATGGAGGACGTCGCGGGGTCTTTCGGCGCTTCCACCGGCACTGAGTCGGTGACGATGCCCATGATCTTTTTGCGCAGCGCTTTTTCCTCGAGGAAAAGCTCGATGGTGTTGCCGTAGCTCTTGCTCATCTTCTGCCCGTCGAGGCCGGGCACCGTCGCCAGCGCGGGCAGGATGCTTGCTTCCGGCACGGTGAAAATGGGGCCGTAGAGCGCGTTCATTTTGTGCGCGAGATCGCGCGTGACCTCGACGTGCTGCTTCTGGTCGCGGCCCACGGGCACGATGTTCGAGTCGTAGATGAGGATGTCCGCGGCCATGAGCACCGGGTAGGCGAAAAGCCCGTGCGACGGCATCTTTTCCTTGGCGAGGTGGTCCTTGTAGGCGTGGCAGTTTTCCAGCATCGGCATGGGCGTCTGGCAGCTCAGCAGCCAGGCCAGCTCGGTGTGCTGCGGCACGTCGCTCTGGCGGAAAAGCACCGCCTTCGCCGGGTCCAGGCCGCAGGCGAGAAAGTCCAGCGCCACCCCGCGCACATACTCGCGCAGCTTCGCGGGATCGAAGACCGAGGTCAGCGCGTGATAGTCCGCGATGAAATAGAAAGCCTCGCCGCGCTCCTGCCATTCGATGGCCGGGCGCATCATGCCAAAATAGTTGCCGATGTGCGGCTGGCCGGTCGGCTTGATGCCGGAGAGGATGCGGGGCGGGGGCATTTAAGATTTGGGATTTAGGATTTGGGATTTGCTCCCGAAGACGCGCGCACCTTTTCAACCCGCACGCACTGCGTCAAGACGCGGCGGCGGGTCAAAAAAACAACCCGTCATTCTGCCCGCAGGCGGTTTGCAAATCGAGCCGCTCCCCGTCCCGGCACCCTGGATCAGCCGATCACCGGATGACCCCGGCCTTGCGGGCAAGGAGCGCGACGTTCATCACCACATGCCGGCGGGTGGGATCGCCCGACTCCGGGCGGAGCGCCACGTCCAGCACGCGGATGAAAGGATCGAGCGGCTCGATCTCGGCGACGGACAGGCACGCATCGAGCGCTTTCCCGTCCGCCCCGCCGACGGGCACTTCCACCGCCCAGTAGCTCCGCTCGAAACCGGGCAACCCCGCTTCATCACGAGTCGTGTTCAAGCGGGTGACGGCTCCGGCCAGACCGGCGCGCTCGAAATGCTGTTTCATCCGTTCGGGAAACCAGATCACCGCCGCATCGCTCGGGTGGCTGGCGAAGAGCGCCTGGATCTCGTGCCGCTCCGCGTCTTTTTGCACCTCCAGCGCGCGCACCTCTCCGATGACCCTTTGCGCCTCCGCGATCCGCTCCTTCAGCCCTGCCGCGGCGAGCCGGTGCGCGCTCTTCTTTTCCTGCAAAGGCGCGATCCACTGGGCATGAAACGCCCAGCCAGCCGCCAGCGTCACGACGCCCAAAACCGGCCAGTGCATCCGCAGCAGTTTCATGCGCAAATCCATCCTCAGCGTTTTCCCTTCTTGGTCGCCGGTGCGGACCCTCCCGAGCCCGCTCGGGCCAGCACCACGAAGCCAGTCCGCTGCTGGCCGGGAGCCGCGCCCGGCGCGTCCGGTTCATCCCCGATCTTTTCAAAGCGTGCGCTCACCGGCCGCTGGCCGGCACTGCGTTTCAGGCGATCCTCCACCGCCAGCCGAAAACGATCCGCATCCAGCCGCGACTGCGCCCCAGCCGCCAACCCGCGGACGCGGACCGTCCACGATTCGGCATCGTCCTCCTCCGCCGAGCCTTGGAGTTCGAGAAGCTGGATTCTTTCCCCCACCGCCATGGCCACGGCGTGCAGCGCCGAGGTCCACCGCGGACGCGCCCGCTCGGCGACGATGCGCGCTCGCATGTCCAGATTCCGCTCGATCTTCGGCCGCCACGCCACCGCCTCCTGGAGGTGCGTCGAAACCGTCGCCCATTCCGCTTCTTGCGCCGCCAGTTCCCGCGCCGCTCCCGTGGCCTGGCTCCGCGCGCTCGCAAAGCTCAGCCCGAGCCACGCCGCCCCGGCGAGAAACAACCCCAAGCCACCCAGCGCGAGCGTCCGGGGACGAGCCCACCCACCCGAGCGGGAACGCGCGGGAACCACCGCCGGCGGTGCGGAAGGCGGCTCCGGTCGAGCACGCGCCGGAGATTTTTTCGCCGCCGTTTTTTGAGGGAAAAAAGTTTCGCCGGTCAGAAAAGACTCCGCCGCCGGTGGGGTGGGGCGCGGCCCTTCCGGGCGAAGCGGCTGACCGTCTTGCATGCTCTCAAACAACCGTCGCACCTCGATCAGCGCGATGGAATCGAGCAGGTTTTTCAACGGAAACGGCTTCCACAGGACGAGCGCGTTGACGCTCCGGATGAAACTCCGCTTCACCTCGTCGTCCTGATGGCCGGTCATGAAAACGAATCCCAGGCACAGCGCCGGAGCGATTTTTTCGATGGCCCGGAAGAGCGCGTCGCCCCGCAACCCCGGCATCATGAAATCGCAAAAAACCATCGTGAACTCGCCGGTCAGCACCTCGCGGACGCCGTCCTCGCCGTTCTGGACCGCCACGACGGCGTAGCCCTGTTCGATGAGACAATCGCGGACGATCTCGCTGATCTCGGGGTCGTCCTCCAGCAGCAAGACCCGCCCTTTGCCCACCGCGGCACCCACCGCCGCGACGGGAGAATCCACATCGTCGCGCGGGATGGAACGGTCCCAACCCGCTGGATCGCGAGTCGGTCTGTCGAGGCATTGGTTCACCGTGGAAATAATTAGGGCGGGGGCTGCGGGGCTGATCCCCGCGCCGCCCTGCGCTCCCCTGAGTCGCAGATACCATGCCCGGCGGCCGGTTGCTTCCCGCTTGCTCCGGGCGACATTTCGGCGAAAGGCACTCCTATGAAAACTCTCCCGATGTTTCTCCATGGCGCGTGGGTCGAAGCGGCGGACGGCGCGACGCGCGAAATCCTCAACCCGGCGAATAACGAAACGCTCGCGGTGGTGGCCGACGGTGGCGAGTGCGATGCGGAAACCGCGATCCGTTTTGCCCGCGAAGCAT